>NZ_DASYBS010000064.1:0-3863 GCF_036500665.1 Cedecea sp. | reverse complement strand
AAAGCCAATATTTCACAACAAGCTCTGGCAAGAGAGGCCGGCTGGAACCAGCCGCGATTAGCCAATTACGAAAGATCCTTGCGGGTTCCCAGTCTGGATGATTCCCGTCATATCGTATCTGCACTTAATTCACTTGGGGTGAGTTGCACCCTTGATGACGTATTTCCCATGAAGAACCCCGAGTCGCGGAGTAAATAAAATGCAGCCCATGATTTTCGAACAGCATAACCCACTGACGGATTTTTCGCTGAAAACCCAAAATCAGTATCAACCCCGACGTCGGGATAACGGTAAGCGACTGATAATCCATGATGCAGTACGCGAATGGGAACAAACGTTACCGGGACAGGCTCAGGAAAAGATCGCGCGGCTGGTGGCCGAACAATGGGAAAAGCAGGATGGGCGCGGCATTACTGTCAACAAACAGAACCTCTACCGCTACCTAAAAAATGAAACGGGTTCGCAAAAATACAACCGTTACGTCATGCAGCTTGCTCCGGCAATTGCGCACGCAATGCCAGTTGAGATTGCCAGAAAACATGGGCTACGCAAGGGGATGACGGAAGCGGAGCTGGTGGCCTGTGCCATTAAGGAATGCAGCGAAGTACACCAGGCGAAGCTACTGGGCGCACCGTTGCAGAAGCTGGAGAAAGAAATCCGGGAAGCGGCTATTGCACTGTTCAGCATGCTGCCGGCAGATGCGGCGGGACCATTGCTGGCAAGCATCACCGCCGTCTCGCCACAGTTTATGTAATCGGGTTATGACCAGTGAATACCACCGGGAGAGATTATGAGCATTGACGCAATGCGATGGGCCAAAAAAGTTAAGACCGGAAAGTCATCCAGCAAAGCGATTTTAACCTGGCTGGCGGATATGTGTGGAGCTGATTTATGTGCCTATCCGTCGGTTGCGGCCCTCGCAGAAGCGACCGAACTGGACAGGAAAACAGTGCATGCCGGTTTACGGCACTTAATGGAAACAGGGCTAATTGAAGACACCGGGGAACGGCGTGGCAGAACGAAACAAATCCCTGTGTATCGATTGACCGGTATTGAGGAAAGTGTTGTTGATGCTGAACACACCCAAAAACGGGAGCCTTTAAAGACACCCAAAACCGGCCCCCTTGAGGCGAAGGCACCCGAAAACGGGTGCGTTAAAAATGACCAAAGACACCCGTTTTTTCCGTTAAAGACACCCAAAAACGGATCACGGAATCTATCAGGGAACCATAAAGATCTAAACCCCTCATACGGGGAGTCTGGTTTTTCACAGGTCGAACCAGTTGAAGCGATCCCCGAATATCCTGATCAGCCAGGTTTCGGTTTTCCTGCCGGGCAGGGATTTGGAAAGTTTTCGATTTTTGCAGAATGGAAACCTTCGCCGGAGTTTTGTCGGCAGGCCCGGTTATGGGGGATGCCTGTCAGGCAGGGTTTGAATCTGGCAGCGGAGCTTAACAGTTTCATCGCCTACTGGCAGGCCGAAGGCAAAGTATTTCACCAAATCCAGTGGGAACAGAAGTTCGCACGTCACCTGAGCAGGGCTAAAGCCCGGAACAACCCTGAGACCGGAGGTACCGACAATGCGGGAGTACGAACAGAGCCAACAGCATCCAGAGCTGTACAGCAAATCGACGCGGCCTATCAGGAATGGTGCCGACGACACGGGGTTCATGGCGGTGAAGACCGCATGGCAGCTGTGGCGGGTTATGGGGGAGATATTCTCGAACCGATGGACGCAGAAGAACGGGGCGGAGCCTTCCTCCCTCTGGATTGCCCAGATTGGTTCGATGACTGATGCCCAGATCCAGTTGATTTGCCAGCAGTGCATGGAACGCTGCGCTGCGGGGAACTCCTGGCCTCCTGATCTGGCTGAGTTTGTTTCGCTGGTCTCCGGGAGCGGAGCGAATCCATTCGGGCTCACAGCCGATCAGGTTATGGCGGAATACCGCAACTGGCGAAACGAATCCTACCGCTATTCGGGAAGCGACAAATATCCGTGGCCTCAGCCGGTGCTGTATCACATCTGCATTGAAATGCGCAGAACCGGCGTAGAGCGACAGATGACAGAGGGGGAGCTGAAGCGACTGGCAGAAAAATTACTCACAAAGTGGACAAAGCACGCTGGACTTGGCCTGAGCGTACCGCCGATCCGACGTCAACTGGCGTCGCCGCACCATCCGGCGGGACCCACGCCAGCGCAGTTGCTGATGGAAGAGTACAAACGCCGCAAAGCGAAAGGTTTAATTAAATAATCGAGTTTTGACCAATGACCAGAGGATTGATGATGATTATCGAAAGCCAGAGTGGACAATTTTCTGAAGGCAAGAGGAAGGCCACCGCATGCAGGCGACGCGCATTTTCTAAACTGTTGATTATTTCTTTTTAGCGGTGTACTGTTTTTATATACAGTATCTATTTGCGCAGTTAATTGACTGGAAACAAGGAGATAACACGATGTCTGCTGAAAAGAAACAACCGGCTTTTAGTGGCAAATCAAAACCGGCATCCAGGGAAGAAAGGGAGAAGGCGCTGTCCGTTGCGATTGGGCAGATTGAAAAGGCTTTTGGCAAGGGTGCGATTATGCGCCTGGGAGACAGCCCTCACTTAAACGTTGAAATGATGACAACCGGCTCTCTGGGGCTTGATATTGCGCTGGGCGGTGGTTTTCCGGTTGGACGCATATCCGAAATTTATGGCCCGGAGTCATCAGGTAAGACATCAGTGGCTCTCTCTGCCATTGCCAGCGCACAGCGTGAAGGCCGGCAGTGTGCTTTCATCGATGCAGAGCATGCCCTTGATCCGCGTTACGCTCAGCAGTTGGGGGTGAATATTGACAACCTGCTGATTTCGCAGCCTGACACCGGAGAGCAGGCGCTTGAAATCACCGACGCGCTGGTTCGTTCGGGAGCGGTTGGGTTGATAGTGGTGGACTCTGTCGCGGCACTGGTGCCAAAAGCCGAACTTGAGGGGGAGATTGGTGATGCACAGATGGGGCTTCAGGCTCGCATGATGGGACAGGCCATGCGAAAACTTGCCGGAGAAATCAGTAAAACAAAAACCATCGTTATTTTCATTAACCAGCTTCGTATGAAAATCGGTGTGATGTTCGGTAATCCGGAAACCACTACCGGAGGGAATGCCCTTAAGTTTTACGCCTCCGTTCGCCTCGATGTCAGGTCCCGAAACATTAAAGAAGGTGATGTCGTCACCGGAAAAGACACCACGATAAAGGTCGTCAAAAATAAAGTTTCCCCGCCATTTAAACAGGCAAGCTATCGCCTTATGTTTGGCAAAGGCATTTCACGGGCAGATGAAATCCTTGACCCTGGTGTGCAGTTAAAATTAATCAATAAAGTGGGGGCATGGTACGACTTCAACGGTGAAAAACTGGGGAATGGCCGTGGAAAAGCAGCAGCGCGGCTTGAAGAACATCCTGAGCTTGCCGACGACATCGCGCACCAAATCCGGGAAAAAGCACTGAACAACGCCCCCGCGATAGCTTCCATGCCGTGTGTTGCCACGGATGAGCAGGAAGCAGTGACTGACACTTATGAAAACGATTAATACTGCACTGCCTGTGATAAATACAAAGAGGAGGGAACATGGACGATCTACCGGATTCAGGCTTTGCGTTAATTCGTTGTGCGGACAGGGCTGTTATTGCCTGCTTTGAAAATTTCCCCCGGTGTGACCGCGCGTTGATGTATCGCAGGGGAGACATGTGTTCTTTTATGCCGCTCAGGGACGATGAGATTGTGGGCTCTCCGTCCTTCTTTACAATGATGCTGGAGAAAGCCGGCTATCGTCCTTCTCCACCCTTTGACCCCGTGGTATAATCAGTCAACTGGCCTGAACAACCAGTA
>NZ_DASYBS010000063.1:0-44817 GCF_036500665.1 Cedecea sp. | reverse complement strand
AAAACGGAGGTCTGCCGCTTCAGCGATCGATTTATTTCGCCGGGAGTCTGGGGTCTCGGGGGAATGACGGTGATTCTCCCGAGACGTTCACCGATTCGGTGGTGACATGTGAAGCAGGACTGGAGGTGAACGGAACTTTAGCCGATCCTTCATGGAGCATATTTATGGCTAAGAGACGGCGCAGGCAAGAAGAATGCCGGGATGATGGAAATAACCCAACCGCAAAAAAACTCCTATAAAAAAGTCCACCAATAGGGGCAGCCCATATCGGAGGACTTTTTTAGATTATGCGATAATTTACGCGATGGTCACTTTCTCATTCAGATAAACATCCTGCACGGCGTTAATCAGCTTCACGCCGTCAACCATCGATTTCTTGAACGCCTTACGCCCCAGAATAAGCCCCATGCCGCCCGCACGTTTGTTAATCACCGCCGTACGCACCGCATCCGCCAGGTCAGTTTCACCGCCCGCGGCACCGCCGGAGTTGATAAGGCCGGCACGGCCCATGTAGCAGTTCGCCAGCTGGTAGCGCACCAGATCGATAGGGTTGTCGGTGGTCAGCTTGCTGTAAACTTTTTCGTCGGTATAGCCAAAGTTTACCGCTTTATAACCGCCGTTATTCTCCGCCATTTTCTGCTTCACGATATCGGCCCCGATGGTTGCCGCAAGGTGGTTAGCCTGGCCGGTTAAGTCGGCGCTGACGTGGTAATCCACCCCGTCCTTTTTAAAGGCTGAGTTACGCAGATAGGCCCACAGTACGGTGACAAGGCCAAGCTCGTGCGCACGCTCAAAAGCGGCAGAAATCTCTTCAATCTGGCGGCGGGATTCAGGCGAGCCAAAGTAAATGGTGGCCCCGACCGCGACCGCGCCCATATTGAAGGCCTGCTCAACGCTGGCATACAGCGTCTGGTCGTAGGTGGTTGGGTAGCTCAGCGTTTCGTTGTGATTCAGCTTAACCAAAAACGGAATACGGTGGGCATAGCGGCGCGAAACCGAAGCCAGCACGCCATAGGTGGAAGCCACGCAGTTACAGCCCGCCTCAATAGCCAGCTCAACGATGTTTTTCGGATCGAAATACAGCGGGTTCGCGGCAAAGGACGCGCCCGCCGAGTGCTCAACGCCCTGATCCACAGGAAGAATAGAAAGGTAACCGGTGCCAGCGAGACGCCCGGTGTTATACAGCGTCTGCATGTTTCGCAGCACCGCCGGTGGGCGATTATTGTCGACCATCACCCTGTCAACGTAGTCCGAGCCGGGCAGATAAAGCTGGTCTGCCGGAATAGTCATACAACGATGCTGTAACAAGCCGTCGGCATCTTTGCCAAGCAACTGCGCAATATCAGTCATAATACGCTCCCGTAACGGCAGCGAGCCCCCTGCCCGCTGCGCAAGAAAAATCCAGCGCCACGCCGTAAAAACGTGGGCAGCACTAAGCCTGGTATCCACGGCGCAGATCCGCCAGTTCAGGCGCACTTTTGCACCCTTTCCGGGCGTAACGCCAGGCGGCCACTCCGGCTATTTTTGCAATGGCGATCATAGAATCGACGCAAAGGTATTTAAAAGGTATTATTGATTGGTATGGTTAAGGCACACCCTACACCTGTCATGAAGGTCCTGAGCATGAAACGTACAACGATTAGCCTTTCGTTCATGATGTTTATCGAATGGTTTATCTGGGGCGCCTGGTTTGTGCCCCTGTGGCTGTTCCTCAACAAAAGTGGTTTTACCGCCGGTGAAATCGGCTGGTCCTACGCCTGCACCGCCATCGCTGCTATTTTGTCGCCCATCCTGGTTGGTTCGTTAACCGACCGTTTCTTTGCCGCCCAGAAAGTGCTGGCGCTGCTGATGTTCGTCGGCGCCGGGCTGATGTATCTGGCCGCGCAGCAAACGGAGTTTGTCTACTTCTTCCCGCTGCTGCTGGCCTACTCGCTGACCTATATGCCGACCATTGCGCTCACCAACAGCATCGCGTTTTCCAACGTTGACGACGTGGAACGTGACTTCCCGCGCATTCGCGTGATGGGCACCATCGGCTGGATTGCCTCCGGAATTGTGTGCGGCTTTCTGCCGCAGATGATGGGCTTCAGCGATATCTCGCCGACCAACGTGCCGCTGCTGATTACCGCTATCAGTTCCGTTGTTCTGGGCGTGTTCGCGTTCTTCTTGCCCAATACGCCGCCAAAAAGTACCGGCAAATTAAGCCTGAAGGTGATGCTGGGCCTCGACGCGCTGGTGCTGCTCAAAGACAAAAACTTCCTGGTCTTCTTCTTCTGTTCGTTCCTGTTTGCTATGCCGCTGGCGTTTTACTACATCTTTGCCAACGGCTACCTGACCGAAGTCGGCATGCACAACGCCACCGGCTGGATGACCCTCGGCCAGTTCTCCGAAATCTTCTTTATGCTGGCGCTGCCGTTCTTCACTAAGCGTTTTGGTATTAAAAAGGTCTTACTGCTTGGTCTGGTCACGGCGGCCATTCGCTACGGCTTCTTTGTTTACGGCGACGCGTCACACCTGTTCACCTACGGCCTGCTGTTCCTCGGCATCCTGCTGCACGGCGTGAGCTACGACTTCTACTACGTCACCGCCTACATTTACGTAGACAAGAAATCCCCGGTATATATGCGCACCGCGGCGCAGGGGCTGATCACCCTTTGCTGCCAGGGCTTCGGCAGCCTGTTGGGCTACAGCCTCGGCGGCAAAATGATGGAAAAAATGTTTGCTTACGCCTCGCCGGTGAACGGCCAGACCTTTAACTGGGCGGGGATGTGGGGCTTTGGCGCAATAATGATCGCCGTCATCGCCGTGCTGTTCATGGTCTTCTTCCGCGAGTCGGACAAAGAGATTGCTACCATCGCCGTTGCCGGTGATGAATCTGAAAAAGTATTGAAGGAAGCGTAACAATGGAAAATCGTATTCTGGGAGCCTTTTACGGCCAGATGTTAGGTGATGCGATGGGTATGCCGTCCGAACTGTGGCCGCGCTCGCGCGTGAAGGCTCATTTTGGCTGGATAGACCGGTTCCTGCCGGGCCCGGCAGAAAACAACGCCGCCTGTTACTTTGCCCGCGCTAAGTTTACCGACGACACCTCAATGGCGCTGGCGCTGGCGGATGCCATCATCGAGCACCACGGCGCGATCAACCCGGACGCCATTGGTCGCCATATCCTGGCGTGGGCAGAAGGGTTCGATGCGTTTAATAAAAACGTGCTCGGCCCGACGTCAAAAATAGCCCTGAATGCGATTAAACAAGGCACGCCGGTCAGCGAGCTGGAAAACAACGGCGTCACCAACGGCGCGGCTATGCGGGCCTCCCCGCTGGGCTGCATGCTGCCTACGGCAAATCTTGATGAGTTTGTGGACGAAGTGGCGCTGGCCTCAAGCCCTACGCACAAGTCTGACCTGGCCATCGCCGGTGCG
Source organism: Cedecea sp. (assembly GCF_036500665.1). Lineage (NCBI taxonomy): Bacteria > Pseudomonadati > Pseudomonadota > Gammaproteobacteria > Enterobacterales > Enterobacteriaceae > Cedecea > Cedecea sp. The sequence goes on along the minus strand of NZ_DASYBS010000063.1, from coordinate 41,398 downwards.
GTGGTGATTTCCTGGGCAATTTCCCGCGCGATTGACGGTGCAAGCTGGGAAACCATTTGCGATGAACTGCCTTCCGTTGCCCGCCACGCGCAGGAAAAACGGATCACCACCTTCAGCGCCTCCCTCGCTGCACGTCTGGAGCTTGCGCTCGGCGTGGCCCGCAAAGCCCGCGGTACCGAATCGGCCATGGAGGAGATTTATCAGCTAGTCGGCACCGGCACCAGCACCGTTGAGTCCGTTCCGGCCGCCATCGCAATGGTCGAACTGGCAAAAACCGACCCTAACCGCTGCGCCATCCTGTGCGCAAACCTTGGGGGAGACACCGACACCATTGGCGCCATGGCAACCGCCATCTGCGGCGCCCTTAATGGCGTGGAAAGCATCGATCCGGCGTTAAAACAGGAGCTGGATGAAGAGAACCAGCTCGACTTCACGCGCTACAGCCGAATCTTTATGGCTTACCGCCAGCAGAGAGAGGCCAGCCATGAAGCCAAATGAGCTGCTAAGCAAGCTGCCGCGGCTCAGCGCTCAGCGCCCGGTCTGCGTGCTCGGTTCGGCAGTGATTGACGTCATCGCCGACGCCTACGCCCTGCCGTGGCGAGGCTGTGATATCGAACTGCATCAGCAGGGCGTTAACATCGGCGGCTGCGCGCTGAACATCGCCATCACGCTTTCGCGCCTGGGCATAGCCTCGCAGAACGCGCTGCCGATTGGCGAGGGCACTTGGGCCGACATTATTCGTAACAGCCTCGAAAAACAGCAAATCCGCAGCGAAATCCATACCGATGCAGGGGATAACGGCTGGTGCCTGGCGCTGGTTGAACCCGACGGGGAACGTACCTTTATGTCTTTCCGCGGCGTGGAGCATCAGTGGAATCAGGCCTGGCTTGATGCCTTAGTTATCGCGCCCGGCACGCTGCTGTCGCTTTCCGGCTACCAGCTCGCCGGGCCTTGCGCTGAACTGCTCGTCCGCTGGCTGGAATCACTTCGTGATATTACGCCGTTTATCGACTTCGGCCCGCGCATTGCCGATATCCCCCAGCCGCTGCTGGCAAGGATTATGGCCTGCAGGCCGATTGTTTCGCTGAATCGCCAGGAAGCCGCCATCGTTGCGGAGTGGCTTGACGTTGATCCTGACAATATCGAAGCGATCTGCAGCGCGTGGCTGACCCACTACGCCAGTCCGCTGATCGTTCGGTTAGATAAAGAAGGCGCCTGGTTTGCCGACGGCAAACAAATGGGCATCGCCGCGCCGTTCCCGACCGCCGTCGTCGATACCATCGGTGCTGGCGACAGCCACGCGGGCGGCACGCTGGCAGGCCTGGCGGCTGGCTGGAGTCTGGAAGAAGCGGTTAGCCTGGGTAATGCGGTTGCCAGCTATGTGGTTGGCCACCGCGGCGGCGACTGCGCGCCAAAACTCGCGCAGCTAGAACAATCCCTACTCCTCGCAGACGAAAACGTATAAATCGCTGCGACAGTGGCTGATGCTGTACTCAATGGGCCGGTTTTGCGGATCGAACGCCACCTGTTTGATGACTAAAACCGGCACCGGCGTTTCCAGCCTGATGTGCGTCTGGAATTCACTGTCCGGCATTCTGGCGCTAACCCGGCTGCGCGTGCGCTGCGGAATAATGTTCTGGCTGCGGAAATAGTCGTACAGCGAGACGCCAATCTCATCCGGATCGGCAATTAAGCCTGCCGGCACGTAAGACTCCTCGATAGATACCGCGTCTTCATCCACATAACGGATACGCTTGAGCAAAAAAACGTCGCTTTCCGCGGGGACAGCCAGCTGCTCCGCCACGTCTGCCGGGCACTTCACCACGCGCTTGTTAACCCACAGCGTGTCCGGCTTTTTGCCCCGCAGTACCACCTGCTGCGAAAACCCTCTGGCCTCTTTCAGCGAATACTCAAGCGTCGCATTAATCTGCGTGCCGTAACCGCGCGAACGCGTCACCACGCCTTCATCTTCCAGCGCCTGCATCGCCTTGCGCACGGTAATACGCGAAACGCCGGTCAACTGGCTAAGATCGCGCTCGCCCGGCAAGATATTGCCCTGGGGCAGTTGCCCAGAGCGCACGGCGTTTTTCACCGTTTCGACAAATTTAAGGTACAGAGGGACGTTATCCGGGGCGGCAAAGCGCTGTTTTAGCTGCTCAACTAACTGATGATGGGCCTGTTCCATGGTACGCAATTGTCCAGCAGGGAAGATGAAGCCAGTATAGTACCATTGGTATTATGCTGGCTAAAAACTTCTCGCTTAACCGACAGTTACCACCATTCGTGGAAATGATGCACCGGGCCAATGCCGTGCCCAACCTCGAGAGAATCGGCCTGCGCCAGCGCTTTAGACAGCCAGACTTTTGCGGCGGCTACGGTTTGCGCCCAGTCGTCATGACGAGGGCGCAGCGCAGCCAGCGCGGCAGATAAGGTACAGCCGGTGCCGTGGGTGTTTTTCGTCTGTACACGCGGCGCGGTAAAACGCTGCACATCATGGCGGGTAAACAGCCAGTCCGGGCTTTCTTCATCGTCCAGGTGCCCCCCTTTCATCAGTACCGCCTCGCAGCCCATCGCCAGCAGGGCTTCACCCTGTTCGCGCATCTCTTTTTCGCTGCGGGCATGGGGCGCATCCAGCAGCGCCGCGGCCTCCGGGAGATTAGGTGTAATCAGCGCAACGTGCGGTAACAGCCTGCGGCGTAAGCTTTCTATCGCGGACGGTGCCAGCAGCGGGTCACCGCTTTTCGCCAGCATCACCGTATCCAGTACCACGTTTTGCGCCTTGTAAAACGCCAGCCGTTCCGCGACGACCTCAACGATATCAGCCTCTGCCAGCATGCCGATTTTTGTGGTGTCGATGCGCACGTCGCTGAGCACCGAATCGAGCTGCGCCGCCACAAACTCAGGCTCGATGCGGTAAACGGACTGCACGCCACGGGTATTTTGCGCCACCAGCGCGGTGATCACGCTCGTGCCGTAAGCGCCGAGCGCGGAGAAGGTTTTCAAATCGGCCTGGATCCCCGCGCCGCCGCTTGGATCGGTTCCGGCGATGGTCAGGGCGTTGATTCGCTTCATGCCAGCACCTCCGCGTTCAGATGATAAAGCGCGTCGAGGAAAGCGGGCGTAAAACTTCCCGGCCCGCGGCTGGCGGCGATGGCCTGTTCACCGGCCAGCGACATAAAGCGGCAGGCGCTGGCAACGTTGTCCAGCCTGTCGCCCGGTAAAGCACAACATGCAGCAACCACGGCGGAAAGCGCGCAACCGGTGCCGACTACGCGCGTCATCAGCTCTCCGCCGCCGGTAACGGCCAGCGTTCTCTCTCCGTCTGTGACGTAATCAATTTCGCCGGTCACGGCGATCGCCGCCCCGGTTTCAAGCGCCAGCTTTTGCGCCGCCGGAATAGCAGAAAGCGCATCGTCGGTGCTGTCCACGCCACGCCCTCCGGCCTGCTCCCCCGCCAGCGCCAGGATCTCAGAGGCGTTGCCACGAATAGCCGCTGGTTTCAGTTGAATTATCTTGCGGGCAAAGCGCGTACGGAAAGCAAGGCCACCTACGGCGACAGGGTCGAGCGCCCATGGCGTTCCGGCATTATTGGCGGCATGAATGGCAGCCAGCATCGCGGCCGCACGCTCTGAAGTCAGCGTGCCGATGTTGATCAGCAGTGCGCTCGCAAATTCGCTGAACTGCGCCGCTTCTTCGGCCTCAATGACCATGGCCGGGGCAGCGCCCAGCGCCAGCAGTACGTTAGCGGTAAAAGTTTGCACTACGTCATTGGTCATGCAGTGAACCAGCGGAGAATGCTGACGGAGTTGGTGTAAAACAGAGGCGGCAGTCGCGCCGGGTAGCAGGTCAGGTTGCATCAAGGTAAGGCTCCTGTCCGGCGTGAAAGAAGGGATACCGGACAGGCATCTGACTTCCCTACGCTGGCATTATCCAGATCAGGTGGTACGGGTATTTCTCAGCCTTCACAAAGAAGGGCACCCCGAGTCATTTAAATCAATGTGTTGTGATCAACTCTACAGGTTAATCACGCCAAGAATGATGCCAGCCCCCCTTATCTTAAACAAGCCCGAAACTTGTTCCGAGGCAACATTTACTTCGCTAAAACCGCTGCTAAGCTCTATTTCAGCGCCTTTGCAAAGGTGCGTTTATGGCAGTCTGGGCCTTTCGCCCGGCAGGGATGTTCAAAATCATAGTGGTTAGATAAAACAATATGAAATATATCATTTTGCTCATCATTATTATTTCAGTGGCCTATGTGCATTATCGCGGCCGGGTTCGCTTTCGCTTCTGGCGGCAGCTGTCGGACCACTCTACGTTTACCGCCCCGCTCAACGGCTTTATGTACCTCTTTTCCCGAGTACCGAATACGCCTTACTTAACGCCGGAAACGTTTCCCGAGCTCGTCACTTTACGTGATAACTGGGAGGTTATTCGCGAAGAAGGTATTCACCTGCAAAAGCTGGAGCAGATAAAAGCCGCCGACAAATTTAACGATGCCGGCTTTAACTCCTTCTTTAAAACCGGCTGGAAACGCTTTTACCTGAAGTGGTATGAAAACGCCCACCCGTCGGCCAGCCTGCTGTGTCCAAAAACAACAGAGCTACTGCATGCGATTCCGTCCATCAAGGCCGCAATGTTCGCCACCCTGCCCGACGGCAGCCGCCTGCCGCGTCACCGCGACCCGTACGCCGGTTCGCTGCGTTTCCACCTGGGGCTGGCAACCCCCAATGACGATCGCTGCTTTATTGAAGTGGACGGCAAGCGTTATAGCTGGCGAGATGGCGAAGGCGTGCTGTTTGACGAGACCTATATTCACTACGCGGAAAATACCAGCGGTGAGAATCGCCTGATCCTGTTTTGCGATGTGGAAAGACCGATGCGTTACCGCTGGGCCCAGGCGGTCAATCACTGGCTGGGACGCAATTTGATGAGCGCCGCGTCGGCGCCTAACGATGAAAATGACCGCATCGGCGGCATTAACCGCGCGTTCCGTTACATCTATCAGATTCGTATCGTCGGCAAGAAGCTCAAAAGCTGGAATAAGACGGTGTACTACATCGTTAAATGGCTGCTGTTTGGCGGAATTGCGGTGCTCATCTGGCGGGCGTTTTAACTAAAAAATGAGGCCTCCAAAAAGAGGCCTGAGACTGCTGACAAAGTTCATTGCTCTAAAAAAGTCCGAACCCAGGTCTAATAAAAACAATGAATAATGTTCTCTGGTTTGCCCCAAACAGTCGAAAACCACGTTTTTCGGCTGTTTGTCATCAATCTGAGGCCTCCGGATAAGAGGCCTCTGGCAAAGCCTATTACCGTAGTTGACGCTGCAGGCGGCGCGTATCAAAGCTCAGAGACGTCGCTCCCAGCGCTGAGATTTGCAGCAGCCCCGAAGCAATCATCAGGTTTTTCAGGAAGTGCAGCAGGGTGTTCTGGTCGGCAAAGTTGTGGTGGAAAAACACCGCCGTCGCCACGGTGAACACGGCCAGCAGCGCCGAAATGAGTCGTGTACGGTAGCCCACCAGCAGCAGGATGCCGCCTCCAACCTCAGCCGCCAGGGCAATAAGGTACCCGAGTAACGGGAACGGCAGCCCTACCGAGGCAATATAGCCCTGTGTCGCCTCAGGCGTAGCGATTTTCCCCAGTCCGCTGACGATAAAAATCGCGGCAATCACGATGCGACCCACGGTCGCGAAGTTAGTAGCGTATCTGTCCATCAGGATTTCCCGTTAAATTGATTGATGCGCGGTGTCGTTATCAGGACAGCGCGGCAATCTGGCCTTTTGCATCGGCGAGCGCGGCATTTTTCGCTTCGTCGCCACGGTTTAAGTTTTCAGCGCGGATAATCGTCACGTCGGTCAGGCCAATAAAGCCCAGCACCACTTTCAGATAAGACTCCTGATGCTCCAGGAAAGCCGCCGGGCTGTCGCCGGTGTACTGGCCGCCGCGTGAAGAGGCGATAAACACTTTTTTGCCTTTTGGCAACAGGCCCTCAGGGCCGTTTGCGCCGTACCGGAAAGTCCGCCCGGCCACGCAGACGCGGTCAATCCACGCCTTGAGCTGGGAAGGAATGGAGAAGTTGTACATCGGCACGCCGATGACAATCACGTCGGCAGCGAACAGATCGTCGATGAACGCCCCGCCAGCGGCCAGGTCTTCGCCCAGCGCCGCGTCGGTCACTTCTGCACCCTGGAAAGCGGCAATGTGCTTGTCCGACAGGTGCTGAGCCGGTGACTGAACCAGGTCGCGGTAAATCACGTTCGCACCGGGGTGCAGCGTTTTCTGGCGAGCAACAATCTCCGCCGACAGCTGGCGGCTGACGGAGTAGCCGCCAAGAACACTGGTATCAATATGCAGAATAGTCGACATCGTTTTAGCCTCGGAAATAGAGCGTTGTTTAGGGGTTAAGCGCGTAAAGAGTTTTTTAAAAGCCGTTAACATAGCGGTGCTCAATCTTCAGAATTCGCTGAACATGGCAGCCACTATGCCATCGCCTTCCCTACCCGAATAGCCGTTATATTTCGATGCAACCCATCGCCACAGCCGATACATCATCCCCGATGACAAAGGCCGAACGACGGGCTATATTGCGCTTCACCCGGTCACCGCTAAGCAGGAACTCCGATGCTGGATGGTATTTCGCTCGATCAACTTCGCACCTTTATCGCCGCCGTCGACGAAGGCAGCTTCTCTGCGGCCGCCCGCAAAATGTATAGAGCCCAGTCGGTGATCAGCGATTTGATCAGGGGACTGGAAGCGCAAATTGGCGTGCAGCTGTTCGACCGCTCTGGCCGGTATCCCAGGCTCACGCCAGAGGGTGAGGTGCTGCTGGCCGACGCCCGTGGCATTGTTTCTCGCGTTGATTTTATGAAGGCTCGGGCGCGGGGAATGTCGTCGGGGCTGGAGTCCGAACTGTCGGTAGTGGTGGATGTTTTCTTCCCGCTGGAGGCAATGACCTCGGCGGCAAAGGCCTTCCGCGAACAGTTTCCCGGCACGCCGCTGCGCCTGTTTGTTGAGGCGCTTGGCGGCGGCTATAAGCCCGTGCTTAACGGCAGCGCGGGCATTGGCATTCTCGGTTCACTGCCGGATATGCCTGCGTCGTTAACCGGAGAGCGCCTGACCGGGGTCTCGCTGGTGATGGTCGCCGCTCCCGACCATCCGCTGGCGCAGTTCGAAGGCATGGTACCAAAGGCCGAACTCACCAAACACGTTCAGCTGGTGCTGACCGACCGCTCCGAGCTTTCCAAAGGTAAAGAGTTTGGCGTGATGTCGCCCTCCACCTGGCGGCTGGGGGATCTGCTCGCCAAACATGCCTTTTTGCTCGACGGCCTCGGCTGGGGCAGCATGCCGTCGCACGTTGTGGAGCGGGATATTCGCGAAGGGCGACTGGTGCGGCTGAACATTGAGGATGTGCCGCCGGGCGGCCTCGCGCTGCCGATGTTCGGCGTCTACCCCATAGCCTCTCCACCCGGCCCCGCCGGGCGCTGGCTGATTGAGAGACTCAAAAACCTGTGTCCGGCTAAACTGGCCGCCGGTTTACCTAAAACTAGCGACGAATAAACAACCGGTGAGTCACCCTCTCCTCACCGGAAATGGCCTGAAACCCGGCTGCCTCATAAAAATGAAAGGCGTGTTCGGGGGCATGAGTGTTGTAAAAATCGAACCAGCCATGCCCGCCAGAAAGTAAGGCCTGCAGCAGTTGCTGCCCTACCCCTTTCCCCCGCCAGGCCGGGCTAAGGTACAGGTGTCGAATACGTCCCGCACGCTCATCTTCTGAAAACGGGTCGCGATTAAGGCCGCCAATGCCGACCAGTTCTTCACCGGCAAAGATACCCAGCAATTTTTCTCCGGGGGCGTTAAAACGGTTATCCCCGCTAAGCCAGTTGGCTTCAAGACGCCGCAGCATATTGAAGTTCTCCGCGATGCTTTGCGCTTTTAGCGAAGCAAATCCGTCATTGTCGGGCATCACCGGTATTATTTGCATCGCGGGCATGATAAGCCCCTATAAAGCCGGAGATTAATCGCTATCAATATCCAGCAGATTATTTAAAGCGTGAGCACGCAGTTCGTTAACTTTACTGATGCTTTTATCCGGCGACGAGCGAATGACATCGCGCGGATCGTTAATCAGTACGCGACCATGACTATCGACTAAAAACTGCAGGTCGTCGATATGTACCTCATGGTTTTTCAGCTTGTTAATGATGGCATTACAGTCCGCCAGCACGTTTTGATTGAATTTCTTATCATCAGGCAGGCTTTTCTTATTATTCACGATGTCTTCAGAGTCAAAAGCATGGTGAATATAGTCTTTCTCAACGCCCACGCTATCGCCATGCTTAACCAGGGCATGCGCGTCCACGACGGGGAACCCGAGCTGCTTAAGCTGCCTGGTGGTTTCAAGCTCCTTTAAAGCATACTGTTCCGCAGAAATCGTGCCGGTCGTGCCGGGCCTGAACAGGCACAGACACTTTCTCGGGTCCTGGCGCGAGTGAAAGACATCTTTTTGGCTTCCGGCGCCAATTTTCTGTCCCAATGATGGCACGTGCTGAAACACCGTGGCCGGAGTCTGGGCATTCGACGCGTGCAAATGCCGCCCCTGGGCTGCATTGTTTGAAACGGTAAACATGTGGGTTCTCCTGTGGAACTTTAAATCGCCGCTATAGCAAAACCCTTAAGTAGAGATAACGGGATTCTGGTTCCGCTGCACATCCCATCGGGCATCTTTCGTTACCAGAAAAATTCCTGCCGCCCCGTTCCAAACGGCATGAGATCGATTATCATTCCCTTCCAAAATTTTTCCGTTTTTAAGGTCACCCATGTTCACAGTGTTTACCGCCAAAGCTCGCTGGCTGCTCGCTGCCGTTGCGTTGTTGAGCTGTGCTGCCCATGCCGCACCGATTGTTGTTACCGACGTAGCGGGCCGGGAAGTGACGCTGCCGCATCCGGCCAAACGTGTAATGCTGGCCGATGCACGAGCCCTGCTGGCGCTCAACATTATTCATCCGAAGGATCCGCTGGAAAACATCATTGCCTGGGATAACTCGCTGAAAACCAAAGCGCCTGACCTGGCGGATGCCTACGCGAGAAAATTCCCACAGGTGAGCAAAATCACGATGTTTGAAAACCCGTACTACACGGATTTCAGCGTCGAAAAAGCGGTTACGCTGCAGCCTGATTTGATCATTTTTGATATCGGCGTGCTGGCCAAGCTGAAAAACAGCGGCGTCCTGAGCCAGCTGGAAAAAGTCGGCATTCCGGTGCTGATTATCGACTTCCGCCAGCAGCCGCTGACCAATACTCTGCCGAGCATTGAACTGCTGGGCAAAGTGTTTGATGAGCAGAAAAACGCGGACGCTTTTATTCAACACTACCAGCAGCGAATGAACCTGGTGCGCGAGCGCGTTGCCACGCTGAAGCCAGAGCAGCGCCCAAGCGTGTTTATTGAACGCGCTGCCGGTATCCGCGGCGATGAATGCTGCCAGACCTTCGGCAAAGGCAGCTACGGCCAGTTTATTGATACCGCCGGCGGCAACAACGTGGGCAGCAAACTGTTCCCGGAAATGAGCGGCCAGGTGAATACCGAGCAGGTTATCACCAGCAACCCGGATTTTTACCTGATGACCGGCGCCGACTGGAACCGCGGAAACCGTGCGCCCAAGGCTGTGCCGCTGGGTTATATGGCCGACAAAGCCGTTGCCGAACAAAAGCTGAAAGGGCTAATGAACCGCACCGGGATTAACGTGCTGACGGCGGTCAAAGAGAAACGCGTGATGGCGATTTACCATCAATTCTACGATTCTCCGCTGAACTATATTGCGGTAGAAACCATCGCTAAGTTCCTGCATCCCGATCTGTTCAAAGACATCGATCCACAGGCCGATATTGAGCAGGTTCACAAGCAGTTCACCGCCCTGGACTACAGCGGCGTCTTCTGGGTTACCCCATAAATCAAAAACATGCCGGGCCACCTCAATGGCTCGGCTTTTTTTGCTTACTTTTCGTCTTATCCCGAATTATTCCGCAACAAAACTATTTACTTGAAAATAATTATCATTAAGATTGTCATTTCCAAAAAAACTCATAACAGCAAACCCATGTTGTAAAGGAATGATGATGCGTCCCCTTTTTCGTGTCTCTCTCGTGGCAAGCGCGATAGCCTTTGCGCTGCCAGCTCTCGCTGCAAATAACACTCAAACTGATAAAACTTCCGCAGAAAAACCCGCTGATGACATTACCGTTGTCGGCAACTGGCTGGATAATCCAGACACCAGCACCGTGCTGCTTAACCACCCTGGCGCCCGCTCAATCGTCACCGAGCAGCAGCTTCATGAGCAGGGCTCAGAGACGCTTGCCGATGCGCTGAAGGGCATTCCTGGCGTGCAGGTGCGTGACAGCAACGGCACCGGCGGCAGTGATATCTCCCTTAACGTAGGCGTACGTGGCCTGACTTCTCGCCTGTCTCCACGCTCCACCATCCTGATGGACGGCGTTCCGCTGGCGGTTGCGCCATACGGCCAGCCGCAGCTTTCCATGGCGCCACTGGGCACGGGCAATATCCAATCCATTGACGTGGTTCGCGGCGGCGGCGCGGTGCGTTATGGACCGCAAAACGTGGGCGGCGTGATTAACTTCGTCACCCGCGACATTCCAAAAGAGTTCGGCGGCACCGTTAGCGCGCAGACTCAGGGCGCCAGCCACGGCGGTCTGAAGACGTTGACCAGCGCTTCCGTCGGCGGCACGGCGGACAACGGCTTTGGCGCAGAGCTGCTCTATTCCGGCCTGCACGGCCAGGGCTACCGCGAGAGCAACGACAATACCGACATCGACGACTTCATGCTGAAGACGAAATATAACTTCACCGATCGCGATGAGCTACAGGCTAACTTCCACTACTATGAAGCACAGTCCGGCATGCCGGGCGGCCTGACTACCGCGCAATATGCGCAGGATCCTTTCCAGTCTGACCGTCGCTGGGACCGTTTTGAAGGCCGCCGCAAGGACATGTCCTTCAAATACAAGCACACCGAAGATGACAAAAAGCTGGAAGTCCTGACCTACTTCACCGACAGCTACCGCAGCAGCGATCTGGAGTACTTCAAGGGTAACAAACGCACGCTGAACTCCGCACCGCGTAACTACTCGACCTGGGCCATTGAGCCAACCTATTCTCAGCTGTTCCGCTTCTGGGATATGTCTCACGAGGTCACCCTGGGCTACCGCTACCTGAACGAAACGTCGGACGAGAAGGGCTACCGCACGCCAAAAGCGTATGACCCTGCCACCACCTTTAACAAACCGGAAATGAGCGAATACTATCAGCACAGCTCCGGCGGTACCGCGGCTAACGCCTTCTATATTGATGATGCAATTAACGTCAGCAACTGGACGATTACGCCGGGCCTGCGCTATGAAAGCATCAAAACGCACACCAGCGACGCCTTCCAGAACATCGACCGCGAGAAGACCTACAGCGAGCCGCTGCCTTCTCTTAGCGTGATGTACCATATGTCTGATGCCTGGAAACTGTTCGCCAACGCCAGCACTTCCTTCGGCAGCATGCAGTACTTCCAGCTGACCCGTGGCGGCAGCGGCAACCAGCCAGCAGCCGGCCTGACCCCGGAAAAAGCGCACACCTATGAGTTTGGTACGCGCTACGACGATACTTCGCTGAAAGCCGAAGCGACGCTGTTCTACATCGATTTCAACGATCAGCTGCAGTACATCAACAACATCGTAGGCTGGACGAACCTCGGCGCGACCAAGCATCAGGGCCTGGAACTGGCGCTGAATTACGATCTGAGTGAAGTAAACCGTGCGCTGGACGGCGTGAGCGTGTACACCACTTACACCTATACCAAAGCCACCAGCGACAAAGGCGACTTCGCCGGTAAAGACCTGCCGTTCTACTCTCGCCAGGTGTACACCGTGGGTACGCGCTACGCGACCGGCAACTGGGTGTGGAATCTGGACAGCTTCGCGCAGTCTAAGCAGAGCTCTCCGGGTACCGGGCCGAACTACATCACCGACGAAAGCGCGGACGGGCAGTTTGGTAACATCGCAGGTTATATGGTGTGGAATATGCGCGGCGAGTACGACTTCGGGCCGTCGCTGTCCCATCTGAAACTGGGTGCCGGGATTAAAAACCTGTTCGATCAGCGTTATTACACGCGTTCAAACGACAATAACTCCGGTAAATACGTAGGCGAACCACGCACCTTCTTCGTGCAGGGTTCTCTGGCGTTCTGATAAAGACCCTCACCCTAACCCTCTCCCTGGAAGGGAGAGGGCCGGGGTGAGGGTGGAATTGCTCCCCGGCTCTCATCGCCCCCGGTTATGACCCAACTCAGACGGGGTTGAGCTGCCGGGAGCAGCGAAAGAGAGCGATCGTCGGGAACGAATCGCGAACGACCCCGAATGTTTGGGTGATAGCCGGTCGGTTTACCGCTTCAGTGGCGATGAGCTCGCCGGGCGCCGGGGGTTGTCAGGGGGCATGACGTAATGCCACCTGACACGTTCACCGTGTGCTGAAAGTGCAGGGAAAACAGATATAAAGGTGAACGGAACAACGACCAGACTTAAGAGCTCCCCTGGAAAATTTTGAAAGGAAAATAGGTATAACAGACAGCCTCCGGGGTGAGGGGAAAACTACTCCAGATCCCCGCCGTTGCTGGCAATCACCTTCTTATACCAGTGGAACGACTTCTTCGGCGTACGCGCCAGCGTCCCCTTCCCTTCATCATCACGGTCCACATACACAAAGCCGTAGCGCTTGCTCATTTCGCCGGTTGAGGCCGACACCAAATCAATGCAGCCCCACGACGTGTAGCCCATGACCGGAATACCGTCCTCAATCGCCTCGCCCATCGCTTTAATGTGCTCGCGCAGATAGCTGATGCGGTAGTCGTCGTTGATCTCCCCTTTCGCATTCACTTCGTCCTTCGCGCCCAGCCCGTTCTCCACCAGGAACAGCGGCTTCTGGTAACGGTCATACATCATGTTCATGGTGATGCGCAGGCCGAGCGGATCGATACCCCAGCCCCACTGGCTGAAGGTAATGTGCGGGTTTTTGAGCGATTTAATGATGTTCGCCGGATTGGTGTTGCCCTCGTTCATGTCTGCCGAAGCGCAGCGTGAGGCGTAATAGCTGAAGGAGACAAAATCGACGGTGTTCTTCAGGATCTCGTCGTCACCAGGCTCGGTGACAATCGCAATGCCTTTCTCACGGAACATGCGCGCGGCATAGGCCGGGTAAGCACCGCGCGCCTGCACATCAATAAAGAACAGGTTTTCGCGATCTTTCTCCAGCGCCGCCCAAACGTCTTCGGGTTTGCAGCTGTACGGATAGAAATTGCCGCCCGCCAGCATGCAGCCAACCTGGTTTTGCGGGTTAACTTCGTGGGCAATTTTGGTGACCAGCGCGCTGGCGACCAGCTCATGGTGCGCGGCCTGGTACATCACCTGCTCTTTGTTATCCCCCTCTTCGAACACCAGCCCGGCGCCGGAGAACGGGCTATGCAGCATGATGTTGATTTCGTTGAAGGTGAGCCAGTATTTTACCAGGCCGTCGAAGGCTTCAAAGCAGGTACGGGCGTAGCGGCTGAAAAACGCCACCATTTTACGGTTCCGCCATGAACCGTATTCCTGCACCAGGTGCATCGGCACGTCGAAGTGGCACAGCGTGACCAGCGGTTCGATATTGTGCTTTTTGCACTCGGCAAACAGGTCGCGGTAAAACGCGATGCCCTGCTCGTTTGGCGTGGTTTCATCACCCTTCGGGAAAATACGGCTCCACGCAATAGAGGTGCGGAAAACGGTGAAGCCCATTTCGGCCATCAGCGCGATGTCGTCTTTGAAGCGATGGTAAAAATCTATCGCCTGGTGGCTGGGGTAGAACTCATCGGCGTGCAGCTCAAAACGCTTATCCACCCCGAGTTTTACCCCAAGGCGGTTTTCGCCGTGAGGGATCATATCGACGGTACTCAGCCCCTTCCCGCCTTCCTGATACGCGCCTTCAGCCTGATTCGCCGCAATAGCACCGCCCCACAAAAATCCTTTTGGAAAAGCTGTCTCAGCCATTTTTACCTCTGTTTAAAGTGTTTTTACTGCATTATCTGGTCGAACAAATGCCGCGCTGCTGCCCTGCTCTTTCGCGTTTGCATCCTCAACGGGAATATCTTCAAACCCGAGAATAAGCGTAGTAATAAACGAGAGCACCACGGCCAGAATCATTACCGCCGCCACCCAAACGATGCTCATCGGGTTGGCCGGGTCGAAGAACTGCACGCTGGTGAAAAGCCCCGGAGAGGCCATGGAATGGCTGGCAAGGCCGCCGATACCGGCTACGGCACCGCAAATAAAGCCGCTAATAAGGCAGGCAATCAGCGGGCGTTTCAGCCGCACCGCCACCCCGTAAAGTGCGGGTTCAGAAATACCGGCCACAATTGCCGACGCGGCGGCAGCAAGCGCGGTCTGGCGCAGTTCCGGGTTTTTAGTCCGCCAGGCAACGGCCAAAGACGAGCCGCCGAGGGACAGGTTGGCACCAATCTCTGAAGGCATAACCATGCCTTCTTTGCCGGTTTCAGCGATGGTCTGGATAATCGTCGGCGTAAACACGCGGTGCATGCCCGTCATCACCAGCAGCGGCCATATCGCCCCCATAATGGCCACGGAAAGCCAGCCCAGGTAGCCGTGTACGGTATACACCAGCGAAGAAATCCCGCTGCCGATCCAGATCCCCAATGGCCCAATCAGCAAAATCGCTATCGGGGCGGAAACCAGCACGATCAGCATCGGCTTAAGGAAGTTTTTGGTCACCGCAGGCGTAATACGGTCAATCCATCGTTCGATGTACGACAGCAGCCAGGTCATCACCAACGCGGGAATAACGGTATAGGTGTACTTCACGGCGGTCACAGGAATACCCATAAAATCAACCGACTGCCCCTGCGCCGCCTTTGCCATCAGGTCAATAAATGCCGGATGCACCAGCACCCCGGCGATAGCAATCGCCAGCGACATATTGGTTTTAAACTTCACGGCAGCGGAGGCCGCCACCATCACCGGCAGGAAGAAGAAAGCACCGTCGCCGATGAGGTTCAGAATAATCAACGTGGAGGAGGTCTTTTCAAACAGCCCGGTCATCGCGAGGATCATCGCCAGCAGCTTGACCATCGAGCCGCCGATAATGGCCGGGATAAGCGGAGACATGGTGCCAATCAGCGCGTCCAGGATCCCGGCACCAATACGTTTCAGGGTCAGCTTGCCTTTTGCCCCAGACTGCGGCCTGTCTCCGGCCCCTTCCGGCAAATGCTTCAACACTTCGGCATAAGCCTGAGACACCGTATTACCAATAATCACCTGGCACTGCTGGTCAGTTTTCACCACGCCCAGCACGCCGGAGATAGCCTTTAGCCGGGCGCTGTCCACCCTTGCATCATCCTGTAATACAAAGCGCAGCCGCGTCATGCAATGGGTTACCGCCACCACGTTTTCCGCGCCGCCTAACGCCTCGACAATCTGCCGGGATACTGTCTCGTACTTGTTCGCCATGAGGTGAAACTCTCTTGTTATGATTTCGTAGGTAACCGGTTCCACATAATCATGTGTAGTTAAAAATAAGATCACAATGATTATTTTTTTGGCGATCAAATTATGTGATTCATGTCGAGATTCAGTCCACACTGCGCCGAGGCGGGGAAATGTGTAAAATGGTCAGAAATGACGAACTTACGAGAACCCTTCATGTCGACAATGCAGGAAGTGGCGAAAAAAGCAGGCGTGTCAAAGGCGACCGTTTCGCGCGTGCTGTCAGGAAAGGGCTACGTGAGCGAAGCCACTAAAAACCAGGTGTATCAGGCGATTCAGGAGACGGGGTACCGGCCTAACCTGCTGGCGCGCAACCTGGCGACCCGCAAATCAGGCTACATCGGCCTGGTGGTGACCAACACCCTGTACAGCGGGAATTATTTTAGCGAACTGCTTTCCCAGGCCGCGCTAAAGCTGGAGGCCAGCGGGCGGCAGCTGATCCTGGTCGACGGAAAACACAGCGCCCGCGAAGAGCAGGAAGCGGTGCAGTTCCTGCTCGATTTACACTGCGATGCGGTGATCGTTTATCCCCGCTTTCTCAGCGTGGAGGAGATGGATGCGCTGATTGAACGGCACAAGCAGCCGATCATGGTGATGAACCGTAAGCTGCGCAAACACCAAAGCCACTGTATTTGCTGCGACCATAAAGGCTCCAGCTTCAACGCCACGCGTTACCTGATTGACCAGGGGCATCAGGATATTGCTTTTATTACCGGCGTACTTGACTCCCCTACCGCGAGGGAGCGTCTTTCGGGCTATCGGGAAGCGCTTGAGCAAGCAGGGCTGCCGGTACGAGAAGCGCTGATTGTGACCGGAAAATGGACGCCCGCCAGCGGCGCGGCCGGCGTTGAAAGCCTGCTCTCAACGAAGCAGCCCTTCAGCGCACTGGTCGCCAGTAACGATGAGATGGCCATCGGCGCCATCAGCAAGCTCGGCCAGGCTGGCCTGTCGGTGCCCGGCGATGTTTCCGTTATCGGCTTTGATAATATCCCGACCGGGGCTTTTCTCTCCCCGCCGCTGTCGAGCGTAAAAGAGCCGGTGAGCGAGATGATCCACGAGGTGATTAACCGCCTGACGGCGATGCTGGACGGCGGCTATCTTTCGAAAGAGACGCTGTACAGCGCTGATATGATCGTGCGGGATTCCGTGGCAAAAGGGCCTTATTTTCAGCAAAAATGAGGGAAAGAAAAAGGAGCGACATGCGCTCCTTTTGGTCATTTAAGCACGGCTCCCGAACACAGCTTCCACCGCAAAAGCGGCGATTTTCCCGTCCTGTTCTTTGGTCGCTCCCGACACGCCAATAGCGCCGATAACCGCGCCCTCGGCGTTTCGCAGCGGGATGCCGCCGTCAATGCCTACCAGACCGCCGTTGCTGTTCTCCAGAGAATACGCCGGACCGTTCGGATGCAAATTAACGCCGACATCTTCGCTGTTAGCCTGGAACAACACAGC
The DNA here is from genome assembly GCF_036500665.1 of Cedecea sp. Taxonomy (NCBI): domain Bacteria; kingdom Pseudomonadati; phylum Pseudomonadota; class Gammaproteobacteria; order Enterobacterales; family Enterobacteriaceae; genus Cedecea; species Cedecea sp. The sequence continues at coordinate 24,364 of NZ_DASYBS010000063.1, read as the reverse complement.
CGTGCGCGCTTTGCGCATGGCGATATCAATGGTTGCCAGGAAAGTCCCGTCCATGCGGGCAAAGGCCGTTAAATGGCCGCCGCCGTCCAGCACTACGGCTGAAACGGGTGGAAAGCGGTGGGTTTCCACCGCCGTTTTCACGCTGGCGAGCAGCGCTTCTGCAAGAGCTAAACTGACTGTCACGATCGAAACCTCAATGTGCTAACGGGGGATGTTTTTTGGCGTCAACAACCGCCCAGGTATGAATAAGCAGGCCGAAGACCGCCAGAATAGCGCCGACCCAGCCGGTGGACTCCCAGCCAAACCCGGCTGAAATAGTCACCCCGCCAAGCCAGGCGCCCAGCGCGTTGGCGATGTTAAACGCCGAGTGGTTCATCGCCGCGGCCATGGTTTGCGCATCACCGGCGACGTCCATCAGGCGAATTTGCAGCACCGAGGAGAGCGACACCATGGTGCCCACCAGCATCACGGTTACCGCGCCAAGCCACGGGTAATGCGAGGTGTAAACATAAGCGCTGAGCACCAGGATCGCCCAAATCAGCAGCAGGCGAACGGTTTTCTCCAGCCCGCGATCTGCCAGACGGCCGCCGACGATATTGCCGACAATCATGCCCAGGCCAAACATCGACAAGATAACCGGGATCATGCCAACAGACTGATGCGCCAGCTCCAGCATCGTTGGTTTAACGTAGCTGAAGACGGAGAACATCCCGCCGCTGCCAATGGCGCCAATAGCCAGCGTCAGCAGCACCTGCTTGCGGGTCAGCGCGGTCAGTTCGCGCAGCGGGCTGGCGTCTTTATCCCCGGCACGCCAGGGAACCCAAGCCCACACCAGAATCAGCGTCAGTACGGCAAGCCCGCCCACGATGGCAAACGCGCTGCGCCAGCCGAACAGCTGGCCGATGGCCGCCACCGCAGGCACGCCGAGTAAGTTGGCTATCGTCAGGCCCAGCAATACCATCGACACCGCCTGTGCGCGCTTCGAGCGTTCAACGAGGCTTGCCGCCAGCAGTGCCGCGACGCCAAAGAACGTGCCGTGCGGGAAACCGGCCAGGAAGCGCGCCAGCATCATTGAGTAGTAGCCGGGCGCAAAAGCGCTCAGCAGGTTGCCCACGGCGAACATGCCCATCAGGGCAATCAGAAAATCACGCCGCGCCATGCGGGCGCCAAGCACCGCCAGCAGCGGAGCACCGATCACCACGCCCAGCGCATAAATGCTGATCAGGTGGCCCGCAGAAGGAATGGAAACATGCAGCCCGTTAGCGGCATCGGGCAGCAATCCCATGATGACGAATTCGCCGGTACCGATGGCGAAGCCGCCCATGCCGAGCGCGAACAGCGCTTTCAGCAGCCCCGAACGCGACAGGGAAACCACATCGGCCCCCTGTTCCTGAGCCTGTTCATTAAGTGATGACATAGTTTTTAACTTGTGCAGGTGAACAACAAAATACGCCCCGGCGCGGATTCGCTCGGGGCGCGAGAGAGTACTAAAGCGATGTTTTACGGTGCGGAGGCGCCATAAATTCAGCCCCCAGCGGCGCGCTAATGTGCTCAGCTAAAATGGCGTCGATGTCGCGTTTGTCTTCGGCGGTCAACGTCCAACCGGAAACATCTTCCACCCCGTTTAGCTGTTCCGGACGGCGAGCGCCCCACAGCGCGATGGTTGGACCCGCATCGAGAACCCAACGCAGCGCCAGCGCCATCACGCTCTTGCCGTAACGCTCTGCGGCAAACGCTTTCAACGCTTCGACCGCCGCCAGATACTGCGCAAAGCGCGGCGGCTGGAATTTAGGATCGAAGCTGCGCAAGTCGCCTTCACCAAATACGGTTTCTGGCGTCATGCGGCCTGACAGCAGGCCACGGCAAATCGCGCCATAGGCCAGCACGACCATCTGGTGATATTTTGCGTACGGCAGCAGCTCCGTTTCGGTTTCGCCACGTTCAAACAGGTTCAGCGGCGGCTGCATCGTCGCCAGCGGAGCCACACTGCGGAATCTGTCCATCTGCGCTGGCGAATAGTTGCTGACGCCCAGCGCGCGGAACTTCCCCTGCTGGTGTAGCGTTTCGAGCACGCGTGCGGTTTCGTCAATCGCCACCAAATCGTCCGGCCAGTGAACCTGGTACAGGTCAATGTAATCCGTTTGCAGGCGGCGGAGCGAGTCTTCTATTTCCTGACGAATGCGCTGCGGCGTGGAGTTGCGCGTGACGCGGCCTGCATCGTCCCAGTCCAACGCCACCTTGGTGGCAATAATAGCCCTGTCACGGCGGCCTGCCAGCGCTTTGCCCACCACCTCTTCCGAATGCCCGAAGCCATAAACGGGCGCGGTGTCGATAAGGTTGATGCCGCGCTCCAGCGCCTCATGCAGCGTGGCAATCGACTGCTCGTCGTTGCTGCCGCCCCACATGCTGCCGCCAATGGCCCACGTTCCCAGGCCGATACGGCTGACCGGCTCGGTGATGCCCGCAATGTGAATCGTTTCGATTGCCATAATTACCCCTGTCTGTTCTGTGAACTTATAATAACTCATGTTAAGTTGAATTAATTTCAACGAACCTTTGATGACGAAGGCCACTTTTATGCCTGCTCCGGTCCGCGGCGAGCTTGCCGATCTCAACGTTTTTTTAACTATTTGCCGCCGCAAAAGCTTCCGCCTGGCGGCCTCCGAGCTGGGCGTTTCCACCTCGGCGCTGAGCCATACCATGCGCGGGCTGGAAGAACGACTCGGGGTTCGCCTGCTCAACCGCACCAGCCGTTCCGTGGTGCCAACCGACGCAGGCGAAGCCCTGCTTGGCCACCTGGAAACCGGTTTTTCCCATATCCGCATGGCGCTCGATGAGCTCGATCATTACCGTGAATCCCCGGTCGGGCGGCTGCGGATTAATATTCCGCGAGACGCCGCACAGCTGCTGTTTGCCCCGGTGCTGGCGAAATTTATGTCCCTGTATCCACGGCTTCAGATGGAAATAACCGTCGACAACACTCTGGTCGATATTATCGGCAGCGGCTATGACGCCGGGATTCGCTACGGCGAGAGCGTCCCCAAAGATATGATTGCCATGCCGGTGACGCGCAAGCTCCGGTGGATTGTTGTCGCCTCACCCGAGTATTTGAAAAATAGCGCTCACCTGCCTCTGTCTCACCCGGACGATCTGTTTGGGCATCAGTGCATCCGCATGCGGCTCGGCAACGGCACGCTTTACAAGTGGGAGCTTAACCGGGGCAAAGAGGCGCTGGCGCTGGATGTGCCCGGTTCGCTGATTCTTAACGAAAGTGAAATGATCATCGACACCGCCTTAAACGGCTTTGGCCTGGCGTATTGCCTGGACGTACGAGTTCGCCCTCTGCTGGAAAGCGGCCAGTTGGTGCAGGTTATCCCGGAATGGGTCTGTGAAGACGAGCCGATGGTGATGTATTACCCGAGCCGCAGGCAGCCTCATCCTGGCCTGAGAAGGCTTATCGAGATGATGCGCGAGGCCACGCTGTACTGACACAAATATTTCATGTTAATAATCAATTAATAAACCTTCTCCCTCGTGCCACCCAAATTAAATAGCTTGCAATAACATAGCGCACTATTTAAATTCATTCGCAGTCAGCGCCACATTACGGCGTTTCAGCCCCAATTAAATAGCACACAATACAATCGCAAAGGAGATAATATGTCACGCTCATTACTGATAGCCATGGGTTTAACCGCCTCAAGCCTTACCTCTGCTTTCGCCGCCGATGCGCCTGCCCCGACGGTTGGCGTGAGTAAATTCCTCTCCGTTTTAAACAGCGGTGGCGGTAAACCCATCGAGCAGCTCACCCCGCAGGCCGCGCGTCAGGTACTGATCGGCGCCCAGAAAGGGGCCAGACTGCCCGCCGCCGAGGTCTCTGAAAAGACAATTACCGTTGGCGGCAAACCCCTGACGCTGACCATCGTCAAGCCGGAAAACGCCAGCGGCACGCTGCCGGTATTTATGTTCTTCCTCGGCGGCGGCTGGGTGCTGGGCGACTTCCAGACCCATGAGCGCCTGGTGCGTGATTTAGTGGCAGAATCGGGCGCTGCGGCGGTGTTCGTGAACTACACCCCGTCGCCGGAAGCGCACTTCCCTGTTGCCATCAATCAGGCCTATGAAGCCACCCGCTGGGTTGCCGAACACGGCAGCGAAATTGGCGTAGACGGCAGCCGCCTGGCGCTGGCCGGAAACAGCGTGGGCGGGAATATGGTTGCCGCCGTAGCGCTGCAGGCCAAAGCCCAGCATACCCCGGCGATTCGCTACCAGGTCATGCTGTGGCCGGTGACCGATGCTCGCTTTGATACCAGATCCTATAACCAGTTCTCAAACGGCTATTTCCTGAGTAAAAACATGATGAAATGGTTCTGGGATAGCTACACCACGAAAGAGAGCGATCGCCGCAATATTCTCGCCTCTCCGCTGGAAGCCAGCCGCGAGCAGTTGAAAGGCCTGCCGCCAACCTTGATTCAGACGGCGGAACTCGACGTACTGCGCGATGAAGGTGAAGCTTTTGGTCGCAAGCTTGACGCAGCGGGCGTGCCGGTGACCGTCACCCGCTATAACGGGATGATCCACGATTACGGCCTGCTGAACGCAATTAGCGAAGAACCCACCGTGCGCACCGCCCTTGCCCAGGCCGCAGGCGAGCTTCGTGCCCACCTGAACTAAGTCCAACGCGGTAGAATTGGGGATAACGGCAGTTATCCCCTTTGGACTTCAGCTGCCGTCATCGATCGTGCAAAAAATTCATCCGCCGGCATTGGCCTGGTTGATTCACGTCAAGGTAGCGCTCAGCCGAAAGCGCAAGATAGCCGCCCGCGAATAATAGAAGTTGTATTATTCCGCGATGAAATTAATTACTGATAAGACAGATGAGTGAATGACTGATGAGCAAGCTGAAAATGTTGATGCTGTCGCTGGGCCTGATCAGCGGCCTGGCAAACGCCGCCCTGCCGCTGTTCAACGGACACGGTGCGCCGGGGGATGTGCATATCGATAACGGGGGGCCGGTGTACCTCAACGGCAAGCAGATGGCGCTGAAGAAGGTCAACGATAACTTCTATGAGGCGCGTGGTCAGGGCGTGGTGTTATCTATTGCGCTGATGCCTGACGGCAGCCCTTCCGTCAGCTGGACCGGTAAACACCGGGCTCACGGGGAAATTATTCCGACAGAAAAGTAACGCATCAAGGCTTTTATCTGGCGGGTGAGAGAGCCTCACCCGCGCATCGTCTTATTCCGGTTTCGCAGGCTTCAGACGCTGGGTCAGGCCGCGCAGGAAGTAGCGCAGGAACTGATCGCCGCACTCGCGGTAGTTTTTATGATCCGGGTTACGCATCATGGCGGTAATTTCCGGCATAGAGATGCGGAACTGCTGGGCGGTCAGGATCTCCAGCACGTCGTCAGACTTCAGCTCAAAAGCAATACGCAGCTTTTTCAGGATAATGTTGTTGGTCATCCGACGCTCAAGCTTCGGCTCCGGCTTGCTTTCATCTTTGCCACGTTTGAAGTAGATCAGACCGTTGAGAAAGTTTGCCATGATCAGATCCGGGCAGGCTTTGAAGCCCTCTTCGTCCTCTTTCTTCAGCCACGGAACGATTTGTTCAGCGGGGACGTCGGTGCCGGTCAGGGCAAGGATCTTAACGATTCCGTCGTTATTCAGGTTCAGCATATAGCGAACGCTTAGCAGTACGTCATTATTCAACATGGGGCAATCTCAGGGTCCAAAAGCGGGCAGTATATAGAGAAGCGACCGCGTTGTAACATAATCCAGGCGGATTTATCCGCTTGTCACGTCATTGGCGGCTGTTTATTGGCAACGCTCAGGCTTAAGGGTAGACTCGATGGGCTAATTTTTATCCTAAAAGGCAACCATTTGATACTACGACTTTGGCAAGAATCTGACCGCCCTTTCTTACGTACCCTTTATCTCCACGCCCGCCGAAAAGCCTGGCCCTGGCTGGATAGCAGCACCTGGCAGCTCGAAGACTTTGACAGCGCCACTCAGGATGAACGCATCTGGGTAGCCGAAGAAAACGGGCACCGCATTGGCTTCGCTTCCGTCTGGGTTCAGGACAACTTTTTGCATAACCTGTTCGTCAGCCCGGCATCTCAGGGTACGGGTGCGGGCAAGGCGTTGCTGGAGAAAGTGCAGAGTGAATTTACCGGCACGGGGTCGCTAAAGTGCCTGGCGAAAAATGAATACGCGATTGAGTTTTATCGGCGTAACGGCTGGCATATTGAGGCACCGGGAGACGGGCCGGACGGTGAGTATTATTTACTGCATTATGTGCTGAAGTAGCCCCCTCACCTCCTGAAAATAATCTCTCCTCCCCTCAACCCAACCCTCTCCCCAAAGGGGCGAGGGAGAAATAAGAAGCAATGTTGCGGCTAAGGGAGAGAGATTAAATTTTTACACCGCTCTGAAGGCGATCTCGCTTGGGATCACTTCCCCGTTCCAGTAAAGCTGAGCCGCCACGCGGCCGGCCAGTTCACGGTACAGCGTGGTGATGTCGCTTTCCGGGCGGTTGATGACCGTCGGCTTACCGGCATCCAGGTCTTCGCGCAGCGTAATGTGCAGCGGCAGCTGGCCCAGCAGCGTAGTGTGATACTGCTGCGCCAGTTTCTCAGCGCCGCCCGTCCCAAAGATAGGCTCCTGGTGGCCGCAGTTGCTGCAAATATGAATGCTCATATTCTCAACGATGCCCACCACCGGCACCTCAACCTTCTCGAACATCACGATCCCTTTGCGGGCGTCAATCAGCGCAATGTCCTGCGGCGTGGTGACGACCATCGCCCCGGTTACCGGGATGTTCTGCGCCAGCGTCAGCTGGATATCACCGGTGCCCGGCGGCATATCGATGACCAGGTAATCCAGGTCAGGCCACAGGGTTTCCTGCAGCATCTGCATCAAAGCCTTGCTGGCCATCGGGCCGCGCCACACCATGGCGTTTTCGTCGGTGACGAGGTAACCAATCGAGTTGGTCGCCAGGCCATGCGCCACGATTGGCGCCATGTGTTTGCCGTCCGGTGACGTTGGGCGTTCGTGCTCAGCGCCCAGCATGGTTGGGATCGACGGGCCATAAATATCGGCATCGAGAATACCGACTTTGGCCCCTTCTGCCGCCAAAGCCAGCGCCACGTTTACCGCAGTGGTCGATTTCCCCACGCCGCCTTTGCCGGAGCTAACGGCAATGATATTTTTTACGCCGTTAACGCCGGGCTGGTTTTTAACCCGCTTGAGCGTGGCAATGTGGTGATGCAGCTTCCAGTCCACCGCTTTCGCGCCGGTGATCCGCAGCAGGTCTGAACTGCAGGTCTCTTTCAGGACGTCAAATCCGCTTTGCCAGACAAACGGCATCTGCAGCTCGACGTGCAGCGTGTCGTCAAGCATCGCCACATGGTGCAGCGCTTTCAACGCGGTGAGATTGTGCTTCAAGGTAGGGTGCTGAAAATTGGCCAGGGTCCCGGCGACCATCGCGCGTAGCTGTTCCGGGGACTTGCTGGACGGGGATTGCGAATTCATCCCGACTCCTTATGTTTTTATCGGACATTGCAATCCGCTAAGCATACCAGAAACCGCGCCGCCTATTCATGTGCGGTTATTGCGGGCTTTGGGGTTACTAAACAATTGCCAATCCGGTAATATCGAATCCCCTTTTTTAAATCAGAAGATGCAATTCCCACTATGACTCAACCCGCGAAAAAAATATTGGTAACGTGCGCCCTGCCGTACGCAAACGGCTCAATCCACCTCGGTCACATGCTGGAGCATATTCAGGCTGATGTCTGGGTCCGTTACCAACGAATGCGCGGCAACGAGGTTAACTTCATCTGCGCAGACGACGCCCACGGCACGCCTATCATGCTGAAAGCTCAGCAGCTGGGAATTACCCCGGAGCAGATGATTACCGAAATGAGTCAGGAACATCAGACTGATTTTGCAGGTTTTAACATCAGCTATGACAACTACCACTCCACGCACAGCGACGAGAACCGCGAGCTGTCGGAGCTGATTTATGGCCGCCTGAAAGAGAACGGTTTTATCAAGAACCGCACTATTTCTCAGCTCTACGATCCGGAAAAAGGCATGTTCCTGCCGGACCGTTTTGTCAAAGGCACCTGCCCGAAATGTAAAGCCCCGGATCAGTACGGCGATAACTGCGAAGTGTGCGGCTCAACCTACAGCCCAACCGAACTTATCGATCCGAAATCCGTGGTGTCCGGCGCGACGCCTGAAATGCGTGATTCCGAGCACTTCTTCTTCGACCTGCCCTCCTTCAGCGAAATGCTGCAGGCGTGGACCCGCAGCGGCGCGCTGCAGGAGCAGGTGGCTAACAAGATGCAGGAGTGGTTCGAGTCCGGCCTGCAGCAGTGGGATATCTCCCGCGATGCGCCTTACTTCGGCTTCGAAATCCCGAACGCACCGGGCAAATATTTCTACGTCTGGCTGGATGCGCCGATCGGCTACATGGGTTCCTTTAAGAACCTGTGCGATAAGCGCGGCGACGCCACCAGCTTCGACGAATACTGGAAGAAAGATTCCAGCACCGAGCTGTACCACTTCATCGGCAAAGACATCGTTTACTTCCACAGCCTGTTCTGGCCAGCCATGCTGGAAGGCAGCAACTTCCGCAAGCCGACCAACCTGTTTGTGCACGGCTACGTGACGGTAAACGGCGCGAAGATGTCCAAGTCTCGCGGTACCTTCATCAAAGCCAGCACCTGGCTGAAGCACTTCGATGCCGACAGCCTGCGCTACTACTACACCGCGAAACTGTCTTCCCGCATCGACGATATCGACCTTAACCTGGAAGACTTCGTGCAGCGCGTGAACAGCGACATCGTCAACAAAGTGGTGAACCTTGCCTCCCGTAACGCCGGCTTCATCGCCAAGCGTTTTGACGGCATGCTGGCGGCAGAGATTGCCGATGCTGAACTGTACAAAACCTTCACCGATGCGGCAGAAAGCATCGGTGAAGCGTGGGACAGCCGCGAATTTGGTCGCGCGATCCGCGAAATCATGGCGCTGGCGGATATCGCCAACCGCTACGTGGACGAGCAGGCTCCGTGGGTGGTGGCTAAGCAGGAAGGCCGTGATGCCGATTTGCAGACCATCTGCACCATGGGCCTGAATATGTTCCGCGTACTGATGACCTGGCTGAAGCCGGTTCTGCCGTCGCTGACCGAACGTGCAGAAGCGTTCCTGAACGCCGAACTGAGCTGGGACAGCATCGCCACGCCGCTGCTGAACCACAAAGTAAACAGCTTCAAGGCGCTGTATAACCGCATTGAAACCAAACAGGTGGAAGCGCTGGTAGAAGCGTCTAAAGAAGAAGTTAAGGCGCTGAATTCCACGCCGGTGACCGGCCCGCTGGCGGACGATCCGATTCAGGAGACCATCACCTTTGATGACTTCGCGAAGGTGGATATGCGCATCGCGCTGATTGAGAAAGCGGAATGCGTAGAAGGCTCCGACAAGCTGCTGCGCCTGACGCTTGACCTCGGGGGCGAGAAACGCAACGTCTTCTCCGGTATTCGTACCGCTTATCCTGACCCGTCGAAGCTGGAAGGTCGCCTGACCGTGATGGTGGCCAACCTCGCCCCACGTAAGATGCGCTTTGGTGTCTCTGAAGGGATGGTGATGGCCGCAGGTCCTGGCGGAAAAGATATTTTCCTGCTGAGCCCGGACAGCGGTGCCCAACCGGGCATGGCGGTTAAGTAAGCCAATAAAAACCCCGGATTTCCGGGGTTTTTATTTATCAGGCGTCTCGCGCCTGGCCGACGGTTTTATCCTTCAGGAACACCACCATTAAGCCAAGCCAGAGCACGCCGCCCAGCAGGTTAAACAGGCTGAACAGCCCATTGCCGCCGAACTGATAGATATGCTTGCTCAGCTCAATACCGACCGTAAAGATAAGCATCTGCAGCATCCCCATCGCCGCCGACACCGTACCTTTACTCATGTCGCTGGCAAACAGCGTCAGGCGCACCAGGCCTGCGTTCGCCAGGCCGATACCGAAGGCATAAAGACTCAGGCCTGCGGTCATCCACAGATAAGCGTGGGAAGAAACCACCGTTGCCACCGCGGCCACAATCAGGCCGGGCACAATCCACCAGCCGCCCATAATAATCAGGCTGCGCACGCTGCGGCGCGCGGTGAGTTTTGCCAATACCAGGTTACCGAGGATCAGCGCACCGAAAATCGGTACCTGCAGCAGGCCATATTCATAGCTGCTAAGGCCCTCACCGTTGATGATAATCACCGGAGATTGGGCAATCCACGCCAGCAGCGGCAGGCTGACAAATCCGGTCGCCAGCGCGCCAGCAACAAAGCGAATATTCTTCAGCACCAGTTTATAGTCACGGCCCAATTCGGGAAGCGAGAGCTTCTCGCCGAGACGCGTCGCGGTTTCCGGCATCGCCTTATGCAAACCGAAGAAAGATACCGCTGCCAGCACGGCAAACAGTACAAACATTGTTTCCCATGGCGCAACGTGGATCCACGCGGCGCCCACCAGCGGCCCCAGCAAAGGCGCAATCAGCGCCACGTTCGCCATCAGAGCGGTAATTTTAATGCACACCGACTCTTCAAAGGATTCCTGAATAGCGGCATAACCCACTGCGCCGATAAAGCACAGGCTTATTCCCTGCAGGAAACGCAGAAACGTAAATTGTTCGATATTTTGCGCCAGCAGCGTTGCCAGGCAGGTCATGATGAACCACACCACACCGGTCAGCATCACCGGACGGCGGCCAATACGGTCAGACAGCGGCCCGAGCAGCCACTGCAGGAACATCCCCCCCGCCAGATAGGCAGTCATCGACGTAGGAACCCATTCAACGCCCGCCTGGTATTGGTCCACAACCGCCAGCATGCCCGGCTGGATCATGTCGTTGGCGATATAGGTTGAGAATTCGTAGAGCACCAGGCAAAGCGGAAACAGCAATGCCTGACGGCCTAACGATTTGTTAGCTATCGTATTATTTTGCATTAGGAACTCAGAAGATAAAAAAACGCGCAGAGTGTATTAAATTGCCCGCACGGATGGTAGTAAACGACAAATGAAAAGCACAGGTTGTAAATGCGCCCTTATCATAACCCAATTGTATTAAGGATTTCTTAATCTGTGATGAATATTCTGCTGCCATTCAACTGAAGCCCGTACGGTACCCGCCATTTACATGATGACAAGTTTTCCTAAACCAATGGTAAATAAGACAAAACTTCTTTACCGACTGCCGCCGCGCTTCTATCTTTTCCAGCTTTTCATCTTGATAATACTGGCTGCCGTTTTTAGCTGGCTTTCAAGAGATGAGGGACTGGATCGCTGGCTGACAGGATACTGGTTCGATGCGGCAACGCACAGCTTCCCGCTGCAAAACGATCGGCTGTTGGATTTAGTCAATCACCGCTTGTTAAAAGACCTGGTGATTGCGGGGGGTGCCATCGCCTTGCTATGGGGGCTCGGGCGCCGCCAGCCGCGGCTGGTTGTGGTCGCTCTGCTGGTTGGCCTGGGCGCGTTAACCGTCGGCATCCTAAAGGGGTTCAGCGCGCACTCTTGCCCGTGGAGCCTGCTGGAGTACGGCGGCAATGCGGTTTCGTACCCGCTATTTGGCGCAGTCCCGGCGGACAGCGGGCCGGGAAGATGCTTCCCCGGGGGCCATGCCTCCAGCGGCTTTGGCGTGATGGCGCTGTTTTTCTTGTTTTACCGTGAACGCCCGCGCCTGGCGTGGTTTTTCCTCGGCTTTGGCGTCTTTCTTGGCTTGAGCATGGGATACGGTCAGGTGATGCGCGGCGCGCATTTTTTCAGCCACAACCTGTGGGCAGGTTGGTGGGTATGGTTAACCCAGGTGGCGCTTTACGGCGTGATTTCCACCTGGTTAGTTAAGGAACAGGACAAGTTATGATGGAAAGTCTCAACCAGAATCTGTTTTTGCTCATTAATGCCACTCCGGCGTCTCCTGAGTGGATTATCAAGTTGGCAATATTCTTCGCGCGGGATCTGATCAGTATCGTCCCGCTGCTGATCGCAATTCTCTGGCTATGGGGTCAACGTAAGCAGATGACCGCCCAGCGGCAGATGGTTATCAAAACCGGAATGGCGCTGGGGATTAGCGTGGCGCTCTCGTGGATTATTGGCCAGCTGTTCCCGCACGCTCGCCCGTTCGTTGCCGGTATTGGCTATAACTTCCTGCATCATGCGCCGGATGATTCATTTCCAAGCGACCACGGCACGGTGATCTTCACCTTTGCGCTGGCCTTCCTGTGCTGGCACCGCGTCTGGTCCGGTATTTTGCTGTTTGTTATCGGCTGTGCGATTGCCTGGTCCCGCGTTTATCTCGGCGTGCACTGGCCGCTGGATATGCTCGGTGGTCTGCTGGTCGGCATGAGTGCCTGCCTGCTGTCGCAGCTGGTCTGGAACCTGCGCGGGCCGCAGATTCACCAGCGCCTGCACCTGATCTACCGTTTTTGCTTTGCGCTGCCTATCCGTAAAGGCTGGGTGCGTGACTAAGTCTCTTGCGGAAGGTAAAATGCGTTAACTAAAGCCCTGCCTTAGCGGGGCTTTTTAATGTTCAGAGGCCACTATGGAAACCCGCCGTGACGAGCGTATTAACCGCCTGGTTCAGGCGCTAAAGCGCAGCGATAAAATTCATCTAAAAGAAGCCGCACAGCTGCTCGGCGTGTCCGAAATGACCATCCGCCGCGACCTTAACAACGCGCCGGGCCAGGTCGTTCTGCTGGGTGGCTATGTCGTACTAGAGCCCCGCAGTGCGAGTGCCAGCCACTACCTGCTAAGCGACCAAAAAACACGTCAGGTGGATGAAAAGCGCCATGCCGCGCAGCTTGCCGCACGGCATGTGCAACCGCATCAAACGGTGTTTTTCGACTGTGGCACGACCACGCCTTATATTATTGATGCACTGGATGATGAACTGGTGTTTACCGGGGTTTGTTATTCGCTGAACACTTTTTTGGCGCTGCAGGATAAACCCAACTGCCGGGTGATTTTAAGCGGCGGCGAGTTTCACGCCAGCAATGCGATTTTTAAGCCGATCAATTTCCAGGAGTGCCTTGGTAATATCTGCCCGGATGTTGCCTTTCTTTCTGCAGCAGGAGTCCACCAACGCCACGGCGCAACCTGTTTTAATCTTGATGAATTACCTGTCAAACACTGGGCGTTGAGTATGGCTCAACGGTCTGTGTTGGTGGTCGATAGCACCAAATTTGGCAAAGTACGCGCCGCCTGTATGGGACCGCTGACGGCGTTTGACGCCATCATCAGTAATCAGCCTCCCGCCGCAGAGTTTGTGGCGTACGCCACGGCGGAAAGCATCAGGCTGGAGTGGTAGCGCTTAAGAGAACCAGCTGCCAAACCAGCTGTGGAATTTCATCAGCACGAAGTCCCACATACGGCTAAAGAAGCCGCCCTCTTCTACCGGCTCCATCACCAACAGCGGACGCTGTTCAATAGATTTACCGTTAAGCTGGAAGTCGATGGTGCCGACCGCCTGCCCTTTCTTCAGCGGTGCGGTGAGCTGCGGCTCGTTCAGCGTAAAGCTGGCTTTCAGGTTTTTCAGCTGTCCGCGAGGGATAGTCACCGATCCACCTTCGCCCGCGCCAAGATTAACTTCGCGCTTATCACCAAACCAAACGCGCTGGGTCACGAAAGTGGCATCCGGCTTAATCGGCGTCACGGTTTCGAAGAAGCGGAAGCCCCAGGTCAGCAGCTTTTCACTTTCGTTAAAACGGATACGGTCGGTTTTGGTGCCCAGCACAACGGAAACCAGACGCATATCGCCGGAGGTCGCCGAGGCAACCAGGTTGTAGCCAGCACCTTCCGTCGTGCCGGTTTTCATACCGTCAACGTTCAGATTAGAGCTCCACAGCAGGCGGTTGCGGTTTGGCTGCTTGATATTGTTGAAGGTGAACTCTTTTTCTTTGTGAACCGCATACTCGTCCGGCACGTCGTGAACCAGCGCACGTCCCAGCAGCGCCATGTCACGCGCGGTACTGAACTGGCCCGGCGCGTCGAGGCCATGCACGGTTTTAAAGGTGGTGTTGGTGAGGTTGAGCTTCTGCGCGTAGTTGTTCATCAGGCTGACGAACGAATCCTGGCTGCCCGCCACATAGTCGGCAATGGCGATGCTGGCGTCGTTCCCGGACTGAATGATAACGCCCTTGTTCAGGTCTTCCACCGAGACTTTATCGCCAGGTTTCAGGAACATCAGCGAAGAGCCGCGCAGCACCGGGTTGCCGGTTGCCCAGGCGTCTTTTCCGATGGTAACCATATCGGTAAGGTGAATTTTGCCCGCTTTTAATGCCTGCCCGACTACGTAGCTGGTCATTATTTTGGTCAGACTTGCCGGATCGAGCTTGTCGTCGGCGTTTCCTTCAGCCAGCACTTTTCCGCTGGCATAATCCATCAAAATCCAGGCTTTGGCATCGACCTGGGGCGCAGCTGCGGTCTGTTCAGCGCTCAGCGCAGGAGCGGCCACCAGCAGCAGGGTTGTCCCCGCGACGAAAGCACGTAACGTTGCAGGCATTTGCAAGCTATTCATAAAACCACCTGAGTATCCATTCTTAAAAAATCACGGCGCGCGCCGCCACCCATATGTCAGGATGTGAGTAATAACGCACGAATCCACTTAAAGAAACATAGAGTTGGTAAAGTTTGTTAAGTTTATTCGATATCCGGCTGACTTGCCGCCGTCACGCTTATTTTTTTAGCTTTGGTTGAGACGTTGTGGTGTTTCCGCCATCAAGTTGCGCGATACTCAACCTCCACCTGTAAAAAAGGAACCATCATGATTACCGTTTGGGGTAGAGATAATTCCACCAATGTCAAAAAAGTGCTGTGGTGTCTGGAAGAGCTGAAGCTGCCATACCGTTCCGTTCCCGCGGGGGGCCAATTTGGCCTGACGCACGACGCTGAGTATCTGGCGATGAACCCGAACGGGCTGGTGCCGTGTATTCATGATGATGTACACGGGCTGACGCTTTGGGAGTCCAATACCATTGTGCGTTACCTGGCCGCAGAGTATGGCCGAGACTCGCTATGGGTGAACGTCCCCGCCGAACGCGCCAAAGGGGAAAAATGGATGGACTGGTCTGCCACGGCGGTGTCCGGCCCTTACCGCGACGTCTTCTTCAATATGGTACGCCTGCCGCCTGAACAGCGGAGCCAGGAGCAAATTGACCGCGGTATCGTCGCCTGCAACAAGCTGTTTGCCATTGCGGATGCCGAACTGGCAAAACAGCCGTGGCTTGGCGGAGACGCATTCGGCACCGGCGATATCGCCTTTGGTCCGCAAATTTACAGCCTGCTCAACCTCGATATTCCGTGGGATGCGGTGCCAAACCTGCAGCGCTGGTATCAGCAGCTGACACAGCGCCCGGCGTTCCAGAAAGTCATTATGATCCCACTAAGCTGACGGGCTGAGTTTTAGCAACTCGCCGTCGGACTCGTCGGTCAGGACGTACAAATAGCCGTCCGGGCCGACGCGCACATCGCGGATACGCTTGTTACGATCGCCCAGCAGACGCTGCTCACCCGTCACCTTGTCGCCGTTAAGCGTCAGCTCAATCAGGTTCTTTTCCTTTAGCGCGCCGATAAACAGTTTGCCTTTCCACTGCGGGAAGGTATCGGCCTGATAAAACGCCATCCCGCTTATCGCCGGGGAAACCTTCCAGTAATGCGCCGGCTGCTCGGTGCCCTCGACTTCCCCACCTTTGGCTTCCGGAATTTTTAGCCCGCTGTAGTTAATTCCCCAGGTGGCAAGCGGCCAGCCGTAGTTTTTTCCGGCTTCCGGAATGTTGATTTCATCCCCGCCTCGTGGGCCGTGCTCATTCAGCCACAGCTCGCCGTTGGCCGGATTAATGGCTAATCCCTGCGGGTTGCGGTGACCGTATGACCAGATTTCCGGCCGGACGCCCTGCTTGCCCACAAACGGATTGTCCTGCGGCACAGAACCGTCGGCGTTGAGGCGCACGACCTTACCCTGGAGTTTCTCGAGGTCTTGCGCGGTCGCGCGCTCGTTGTTTTCTCCAAGGGCGATAAACAGATGACCTTTGCCGTCAAACGCCATACGCCCGCCGAAATGGTTACCGGTGGAGAGTTTTGGCGTCTGGCGGAACACAACCTTAAAGTTCTCCAGCCGCTTCATGTCCTGACTCAGAGTGCCGAATCCCACGGCGGTACCGGCTTTATTGTCGCTACCGCCTTCGGCAAAGCTCAGCCACACGCGGCGGCTGCTGGCGAAATCAGGGGCAAGAACAACGTCCAGTAAGCCGCCTTGTCCATGCGCCCAAACCGGAGGTACGCCGCCGATCGGCTGAGATATCCCCACGTCTGGCTGCCAGCGGTGAAGTTGCCCATCACGCAGGGTAATCAGCATGCCCTGGTTATCGGGCAGAAAGTCCAGCGCCCAGGGATGAGGCAGGTTGGTTTGCAGCACGTCGACTTTGGTTTCTGCGGCCAGAGCATAAGAGGAAGAGAAAAGCAGCGTGGCGGCGATAAGCGTGCGGGACGGGAACGGCGTCATGGCAATCTCCTGATTTTGGCTATCCGTTAAGGGTAGCCGCCGGGGGAAATTGGACGCTCGCTTTTACATAACATTAAAAACGGGGAGCGTGACAGGCTCCCCGCGATCGGTTTGGTCAGGCTTCCACGGCCTTACCGCGTGCTGCCAGCGCGTTCAGGCTCTGAGTCAGTTGCTTCAGGCCGGTTTCAAGCTTCGCCGCATCTACCGAGATGTACTGCGGGCAATCTTTACGCCCGCTCATCAGGCAAATCGCAACGGATGAACACGCCTCAACGGCATGGCGAAAATCATCCTTTTCATCCTCCATCAGGCTCGCCTGCAGCACAAACGCCGCATCACGGCACCGATGGCATAAATCAAGCAGACACATGCGCAGCTGCTCACTTTCGCCGACTGACATGTACCCTTTAGCCTTTCTCAATGCCAGATAGGTGGCTATTTCTCCCTTCGCGGCCTGCAGCTTTTGCAGCAGATCGTGTTTAAGTGTACGTCCGGACATATTACTTTCCTCCGTGTCTGATTAACCCATCATCCACGGTTAAAGTATGGTCGTTTTTTGAGCGACAGTGGTGTCTTTTACCCACCTTTTGATCTTACTCAACCCGCTTTACATTTGCCCCGCAGCCTACTCGCGCAGTCGGTTGATATGAATCGTCAAAAACATGGTTTCATCCAGCGTCAGCGGGCAGGCGTAGTTCTTACTGAGGTAGTCATTGATCTTCAGCGCGCAGTGCCAGGACTGGGTCATCGCTTCTTTGATCCCGTCATAGAGGCTTTTATCTTTATGATTGACGGGGCTTTTGTTCATCATCCGCAGGGTGAAAAACTTAAGATGGGTAATCATTCTCTGGTAATTAACCGAGTTTTCGTCATATTTTATTTTCAGCTCGTATTTAACGATCGACAGAATATCTTTGATTATCGTGGCGCTTTGCAGGGTACTTTGCATATCGTTCACTTTGGCATTGGCCAGGTGCAAAGCAATAAATCCGGCTTCATCTTCCGGTAGCTCAACCTCCAGCCTGAGGTTGATTAACTCGACCGCCTCCTGCGCAAGAGCAAACTCGGGCGCATAGAATTTTTTGATGTCCCAAAGCAGCATATTCTTGATTGCATGCCCCTTTCTGTGGCGCTGTACGGCAAAGTTAATGTGGTCGCTGAGCGCAAAAATTAGCGACTCCTGCACATCAATGGCGAGGCGCTGCTGCGCCAGCCGGAGAACCGTTTGCGTGATCAACAGGCATTCCAGTGGAATAGCGCTCACCAGTTCGCTTAACAGCGCGTCGACGCCGCCGCTTTGCTTGACGAACTGGCTCTCAATGCCTTCGGTTGGAAGCGGGTCGCCTTCCCGTTTGCCGAAGCCAATGCCCCGCCCCAGCGCCACAATTTCACCGTGTTTAGCATCTAAGGCAATAACGGCGTTATTGCTCAAAACTTTTAGAACGGTAATCACCGTAACCTCGCTGGTTATCAATTCAGGGCGGCCGCTTTACAGCGCTACCGCCCACGTCCGGTCAGTCCGACAAACCGTTATTTTTCATTACGTCAGAGTACCAGCCTGCGCTTTTCTTCGGGATACGCCGTAAATCTTTCAGGTCAAACTCATCGCGATTCACATAGATTAGACCGTAACGCTTTGAACACCCCTGATGGGTAGAGATAAGATCCAGCGCCGACCACGGCGTATAGCCAAAAACCTTAACGCCGTCGGTTATCGCCAGCTGCATCTGTTCAATATGCAGCCGCAGAAAATCGATGCGATAGTCATCCTGAACTTCCTCGTTTTCATCAAGCTTATCAAATGCCCCCAGCCCGTTTTCCGTAATCAGCAACGGTAAATGATAGCGATCCCAGATCTCCCGCAGCGTATTGCGGAACCCGACCGGGTCAATCTCTGTGCCAAACTGGGTACGGAGAAGATGAGGGTTCGCAGCGCCACGGTGGACGCCGTCTTCACCCGACTTGAGGAGCTTGTTCCCCCCGCGCACCACTTCGTCATTGCCGTCGCCGCGGCTCGCCTCTACGGCCTGGGTAGTGTAGTAATTAAAGGCGATAAAATCGGGACGACCGCGTTTCAGCACCTCGGCATCGCCGGGCAGCATCTCCGGGGTATACCCTTTCTCTTCCATGTAACGCCAGGCCAACGTGTTGTATTCCCCTCTCGCCGCCATATCCAGGTACAGCCAGTTGCGAATGGCATTGTAGTTAAAGGCGGCCTGAACATCTTCCGGCTTACTGCTGGCCGGGTAAATCACCGCGATATTCGGCGCGGGGCCAATCTTCGAATGGGGGTATTTGGTATGCAGGTCGCGCATCGCCATCGCCTGGGCCACCATCATGTGATGGTTTTGCTGATATAGGTTCTTCTTTTTGTCCGCCTGCGTCGAAAGCTTTGGATCCAGCGTGCCCAGCGCCTCGCCCTGCAAAATCATTAAGTTCTGTTCATTGATGGTCAGCCAGTACTTCACCTTATCGCCAAACTCATCAAACAGGACGTTGGCATAGCGTGCAAAAGCGTCGACGCTGGCGCGGTTATACCAGCCGCCTTTTTCCTGTAACGCCTGGGGCAAATCAAAGTGGTACATCGTGACTATCGGTTCAATATTATGCAGCCGAAGCTCATCGATAACCTTGTGATAAAAGGCGATACCGGCCGCGTTAACTTCACCGGTTCCGTCGGGAATAATGCGCGTCCAGGCGATAGAGAAGCGATAGGTTTTGAACCCCAGCCTGGCAAAAAGCGCGATATCCTCACGGTAGCGATGGTAGTGATCGCTGGCGACCTTAAAATCCGTGGTGCCTTCCGGATAGCTTTCACGCGCGTCAATGACCGACAGCCCCTTTCCGTCCTCATTCCAGGCACCCTCAACCTGATAGGCAGACGTTGATGCACCCCACAGAAAGTCTTGTGGGAAGGGTTTCAGTTCACGGTATCTCATAGGTAGCTCCTTAATGGCTCAGGATAAAGTGAGAAGCATTTCGCCGACACGGGCCTGCGATTGCGTCTGTTTTTGCAGCTGATGGTAGCTGTCGGCGTTGGCGACGATGACCGGCGTAATGGTGTCGTAGCCCGCTTTTTCTATGGCTTCGCGATCGAATTCGAGCAGCAAATCACCGCGTTTAACCTGCTGGTTTTCGCTAACGTGAATGCGGTAGTGTTCGCCGTTCAGTTGAACGGTATCAAGCCCAACGTGGATCAACACTTCAGCGCCGTTGCTGGAGAGAATTTGCAGTGCGTGGCCGGAGTCAAAGGTGGCGGAGATGGTGCCATCAACCGGCGAGAAAACCTGGTTGCCGTTCGGGCGTATCGCCAGTCCGTCTCCCACTACGCCGCTCGAAAAAACCTTATCGTTAACCTGTTCGAGCGGAACAATTTCTCCGCTCATCGGCGCAGCAATCTGTTCTGCGCTCACGGCGGAGGCTGGTGTAAGGGTTGCTGTTGATGCCGCGTCGCTAACCTGTGGCTTCTCTTCAGGAATATCCTCAAAACCGACTATCCAGGTCAGTACGGCGGCAAGGACGAAGGAAACACAGATGCCCAGAATCAGACCGCCAAAGCCTTCGCCGTAGAAGATAGGCAGCGTCAGCAGGCTTGGGATCCCGGTTGAGATAGCCGCGCTGTTAAAGTAACCCACGATACCGCCGCCTACGGCAGCCGCTATCACGGCGCAGACAAAAGGCTTTTTAAGCTTGAGCGTTACGCCGTAGACCGCAGGTTCAGTAATACCGAACAGCGCGGTAATAAACGTACTGCCCGCTAGCGCCTTCATTTTCTTGTTTTTTGTTTTCAGCATCACGGCCAGCACCGCCCCCGCCTGAGCGAAAACGGCAGGCACCGTAGCCGCCTTCAGCGTGCTGCGCCCAATCGTCGTAATGTCGTTGATGATCACCGGCGTAAAGGCCCAGTGCATGCCGAAGATAACCAGAATCTGCCATACTGCCGCAATCAGCGCCCCGGCCAGGATAGCATTGAAACCAAAGATGATGACGAAGAAGCTGGCCGCATATTCGCTGGTGTAAATACCAATCGGCCCGATGGTGATAAGCGTCAACGGCACCATAATCACCAGCAGCAGGAACGGCGTCACGATGCTGCGTACCGTTTCATGGATGGACTTATTGAACAGCCGCTCCAGCTGGCACATCACCCAGACGGCCAGAATAATCGGGATAACCGTCGAGCTGTACTTCATCAACACCACGGGGATCCCCGCGAAGCTCACATCCGCTTTGGTGTTGAACAGTTCGATAATCGACGGATAAATTAACGCCCCGGCAATGGATACGGCGACGTAGATATTGCCCTGAAATTTTCGCGCGGTGGTAATGGCCAGCATGATGGGCAGGAAGTAAAATAGGCTGTCTGCCGCCGCCGCTAAAATGATGTAGGTGCTTTCCGTTTTGCTCATCCAGCCTTCGCTTAACGCGATGCTGAGCAACCCTTTCAGTACGCCCGAGGCGGCCATCGCCCCCAGCAGCGGGGTGAAAATCGACGAAATAATGTCGATCATTTTGCTGAAGATATTGGTGCGGCTGAATTGACCGCTTTGCCGCTCGGAACGGCTGTCGTCCAGCAAAGACGAAATCTCGCCTATCTGGCGATAAACCTCCGCGACCCGGTTACCGATAACCACCTGGAATTGCCCGGAAGCCTGCATCGTAGTGATAACCCCGTCCAGACGTTCAAGCGCCGCGATATCCACATGCCCGATATCGCGCAGAGAAAAACGTAGCCGGGTCGCGCAGTGCACCACCGTGACGACGTTGCTCTCGCCGCCGACCAGCCGTAAAACATCCTCAGCTAATGCTTTGATATTCATATTTTTTACCTTTCACTCAGCGAGTCTTGTTATATCCGGGCCAAAAAAAAAACCTGACCAGCAGCATGTCGGCGTAATGCAACATGCTGCTGGTCAGGTTTCGCTCAGGTCTGGCCCGATGACGTCCTTAATGTGAGTTCGTTATATAAAACAAAATTCGGGGCCACAATCCTCAATGGCTGAATCTGTGACCCGGTGCAGAAAATTGTTACCGGGAACAGTGTTAAAAATCAGAACCGGGAAAGTAAAAGCTCGCAGTGGCTGAAGTGAACCGATCGTTGCTGGCCCTGCACCGCCCAGACGCCAGCTTTGCTAAGCATGTCGTGATACCGGCGGGAATAAACCGGTATGATAATCTTATCGCAATGACGCCGGAGATTGGCGAGCAGCACGGGGAAAATAGCCCGGCTAATATTCAGCTCGGTAAAAGATTTGTTGAAGCGAACGCATTCGCAGCCCTCGGTAAACAGAGGCAGCGCGCTGCTGTTTCTGCCGCCCATATCATCAACCCAAAATCCCGATGACAGGTGCTCTGCACGAGAGTTGCTAAAAAATTTCATAAACGGCAACGCGTGTTCGAGACAGCCGGGCTCTCCCTTCACCACGCAAAAAAGATTGTTATCGGTAAACCAGCCGGCTTTTTTCTCGAGCCAGTCGCTTTGCGCCTCACGCAGAGAGTGGTGGAAAATCGTTTCTTTCATTCCGTGAGCGATTAACATCCGACAGCCGTTAACGTCAACGCGGGTTTCGAGCTCAACGCCTAAAAGTTGCCCATCCAGAGTGGAGATCGGCAGCGCCCAATGCTGCATGTTCATTTATATTCCCTTATTTTTGTAACTTACTGATAATTGATCGTTTTTATCAATCAATCAAATAAAAACGATCGTTATCACAAAACCTACCAATTTTAGTGGTATACTCAGGTAGTTGATTTAAGGAGAAATTAAAATCTGCAATGGGATTAATCGGAGTGATAAAACGGGGTTTATGGCTGGATAACTTTCACACAAAGCCGATGGTTAAAGGGATGTCCGCCGACGACGCTAAAAAAGCACAAAATGCGAGCTGCAATTCTCCAGTACAAATTCCCGACTAACCTCTGTAGAATCGCTGCCCTAATCTTTCTAATAATTGAACACTTTTTAAGCTATGAGCAATGTAACCCAACAGCCCCGTATCGGGTTTGTCTCCCTCGGCTGCCCGAAAAATCTCGTGGACTCCGAACGCATCCTGACTGAACTGCGCACCGAAGGTTATGACGTGGTGCCAAGCTACGACGACGCCGACATGGTTATCGTCAACACCTGCGGCTTTATCGACAGCGCCGTGCAGGAATCTCTGGAAGCCATCGGCGAAGCGCTGAACGAAAACGGTAAGGTGATTGTCACCGGCTGCCTGGGTGCCAAAGTGGATCAGATCCGTGAAGTGCATCCGAAAGTGCTGGAAATTACCGGCCCGCACAGCTACGAGCAGGTTCTGGAGCATGTTCACCACTACGTGCCAAAACCTCAGCACAACCCGTTCCTGAGCCTGGTGCCGGAACAGGGCGTGAAGCTGACGCCGCGCCACTACGCGTATCTGAAAATTTCCGAAGGCTGCAACCATCGCTGCACCTTCTGCATTATCCCGTCCATGCGTGGCGATCTGGACAGCCGTCCAATCGGTGACGTGCTGGCGGAGGCGAAACGTCTGGTAGAAGCCGGCGTGAAAGAGCTGCTGGTTATCTCCCAGGATACCTCAGCCTACGGCGTGGACGTTAAGCACCGCACCGGCTTCTGGAACGGTGCGCCGGTAAAAACCAGCATGGTTAGCCTGTGCGAGCAATTGGCTAAGCTTGGCGTCTGGACTCGTCTGCACTACGTTTACCCGTATCCGCACGTTGACGATGTGATCCCGCTGATGGCGGAAGGCAAAATCCTGCCGTACCTCGACATCCCGCTGCAGCACGCCAGCCCGCGCATTCTGAGGCTGATGAAGCGCCCTGGCTCTGCGGACCGTCAGCTGCAGCGCATCAAGCAGTGGCGTGAAATCTGCCCGGACTTAACCCTGCGTTCGACCTTTATCGTTGGCTTCCCGGGTGAAACCGAAGAAGACTTCGAGATGCTGCTCGACTTCCTGAAAGAAGCACGTCTGGATCGTGTAGGCTGCTTCAAGTACAGCCCGGTTGACGGCGCAACCGCCAACGAGCTGCCGGACCAGGTGCCGGAAGAAGTGAAAGAAGAGCGCTGGAACCGCTTTATGCAGCTGCAGCAGAAAATCTCCGCCGAGCGCCTGCAGGAAAAAGTGGGCCGCGAGATTCTGGTGATGGTTGATGAAGTGGACGAAGAAGGGGCTATTGGCCGCAGCATGGCGGACGCACCGGAAATCGACGGCGCGGTTTACCTGAACGGCGAAACGAAGCTGAAGCCTGGCGACGTTGTCCGCGTGAAGGTTGAGAACGCGGATGAGTACGATCTGTGGGGTTCAGTGGTTTAGTTTGCCCTTTTCGGCTGGCTGTCTCCCAAGAAATATTCTTAAAGTCTGTTCTTAGGAAATATTCCAGCCCATAGATGTTCCGTTCACCTATAGATCTATTTTCCCTGCACGTTCAGAACACAGTGAACGTGTCCGGGGGATAACGCCATCTCCCTGACAACCCCGGCGCCCGGCGAGCTCATCGCCGCTGAAGCGGTAAACCCACCGGCTATCACCCAAACATTCGGGGTCGTTCGCGATTCGTTCCCGACGATCGCTCTCTTTCGCTGCTCCCAGCAGCTCAACCCCGCCTGAGTTGGGTCATAACCGGGGGCGATGAGAGCCGGGAACAAGGGCGTGGCTTTGGGACTTACAGCAATTTTTATGTTCAGCGTGGCTATAAGTTTGAAGCGAGGCTCGGTTCCGGCTTAAATCGCCTCCGTTTTCTCTCCGACTGGCCAGGGTCCGGACGTCGGGAACGGCCGGAGGCTGAGAGCGTCGGGAACGCATCTCAGCCGACCCAGGACTGGGAGATAAAACGGAG
>NZ_DASYBS010000062.1:0-48966 GCF_036500665.1 Cedecea sp. | reverse complement strand
GTTACTGTTCATTGCCCTCGATGCCATTCAGACGAAGTTTATCGCCATGGCCGCAGTTCTTCCCAACACGAACGCTTTCGTTGCCGGACATGTGGCCGGGTTTTCCAGCTGGCCTATACCTATGAAGCCCGAAAACCCGGTGTTAAGGAGCAGATCATTGAGATGACCTTCAACGGGGCGGGTGTTCGTGATACCGCCAGAACACTTAAGGTGGGCATCAACACCGTCATCCGTGCCTTAAAAAACTCGCACCAAAACAGGTGACATCTTCACCAGTTGCTCATGCCGATGTCGCCCTTATCTGCGAACTGGATGAACAATGGAGCTTTGTTGGCAGCAAGACCCGACAGCACTGGCTCTGGTACGCGTATAACACAAAAGCAGGCGGCGTTCTGGCTTACACCTTTGGCCCCCGAACCGATGAAACCTGCCGTGAACTGCTGGCGTTGCTCGCTCCTTTTAACATCGGCATGATAACCAGCGACGACTGGGGCAGTTATGCCAGAGAAGTACCGAAGGACAAGCATCTGACCGGCAAGATTTTTACTCAGCGCATTGAGCGTAACAACCTGACACTGAGAACCCGAATCAAAAGGCTGGCCCGCAGAACCATCTGCTTCTCACGTTCTGTTGAGCTTCATGAAAAAGTCATAGGTGCTTTTATCGAAAAGTACATGTTCTATTGATTGGAGTCATCACCAAGATTGCCGCCTGTTACCAGGGCGGCATTATTACTGGATTATGAAACTGAAAAATGCACATACAAAACTGTCTAGTAACCACTATTTATACGTTTTTATGGTAAACCACTCGTCACCCTCTATATATCAGAAAAACTTTTACGCTTTTCATTGACTAAAATAAAACTTGAATATTGTATCTTTGCACAGAGTGTTTCAATCTTCATCTTTAGTTCCATAATGTATATTCGCTTCGCACTGTCATCCATGATGTTCTTATTCGCATTAAGGAAGGCATAACCGTCTGTAATTTTGGTGTACTCTTCGGAATATTTTTCAAACTGCCCGGACTTCTCCTCTTTGAGCAAATTGAAATTATCGATACATTTATTATTCGTTGAAGCGACCGTCATCCCTTCGGTTAAACCGCGAATAAAAGTCGCATCACTCTCCTGAGGTGCAACCTGATTATTGGCAGTAAAAAAATTATCTGCCGGATACGCCTGCACGGGTGGCATCCGCGCGGAATCATTACTGACACATGAAGAGATAAAAAAAGTACAGGGTAACAGGAGTGTTAGTGAGATTATTCCGTTCATAAATATCCTTATGAGTATCATAGAGAATCTGTATCTGGAGGGGCGCGCTGGCCTGCAGTAACCGGCTCTCATAAATTTTATATCGTGCACGAAAAAACGATTTTATTTTCTCGCCCAAAAAAGTAGGTGTTATTATTTTTATTTATCACAATCGTCAACTCCATTAATTCCTTACCGCGAAAAAAAAGAAAATCGAGAAAAGGATCGGGGATAAAAGTATTATTGACTGAGTCGCTTGCGTATACCGTGCCGTAGACACCATAAATAACCAATGTCTCAGGAGACATAACGCGATATTTAAAATCCACACTGCGAATAACATCATAAAGCAGCTTATCCTTTTTTAAATTGCCTACGATCTCCGCACTGCCGCTAAAATCATCTCTTAATGTTATTGATATATTCCCCTCGAAACGCTCATTTTTCATTTTATCAATATAGACAAAAGCATCATTACAGGAAAATCCATATGCCTGAGCATAGATTGAGTGCAGATAAAAAACGCTGCCCATCAGTGCAAGAAAGATATAAGAAAGAATGACTAGTCTATTATTCATTTAATATAATATCCTTTGCAAAAGGCGTTTTCATTACTATTTATACCGTGAGTGCACTCAGCAAGAAACTCTCTCCCCTGGCCACGAAAATCCAGATCGGTAATAAATACCTTACCTGAAATGCACGCTGCGGAAACTTCTTCTATTAATGCACTGGCGCGCTCAAGCACAATATCATTCTTTTCACGAAGCGCAGAACCAATCATATAAACATCACAAACATGGTATTTACCAACATAGAAAAAACTTTCTGCCACACTATTTTCATCGTTATGTAAGAAGTAATAAAAGAGCAGAAAAAAAATTAATAATACCAGAGTGAAAACCAGCAGCTTTATGTTTATTAATCGTTTGCCTGTTGCCTTATCAGAAGAGATTTCTTGATCCCCTGGTGTGCTATCGCTTTCTTTCTCGATAACTACATATTTATTTAAGCGAAAACCAGTGCGTGGAACAGTGATAATGACATCATCTTCTACTCCCAGTAAAGAAATAGCCCTTCTGGAAATAGATATATATTGATTGAGCGTGTTATTAGATGAACTTAACCCTTGTTTATCCCAGATGTCCTCAAGTATCGCTTCGCGAAAAAGAATAGCTCCATCACTGTCCAGGATAAACTGAAGAAGATTACTATTGGTGATCGTTAAGTTTATCACATGCTCAGGATCGTCTATATTCCAAAGCGTGCCATCCGCCGGCTTAAACTTCACCACTCTATTAATTATATAAATCATATTTACAATACATTCCCTTGCTGCGTGCAGAAATACATAAATTATTTAAAAGAATATTAAACACCAACTACTAATATAAGTTTTCTGAAATCGACGGCAGCTTAGCATAAAGGTTTATATAGTTAATAAGTGCAGGTATTTTTTAGGATAAAGACAGCACAATTATAAAAAACACAAGACATCCTCTCTTATAATACATAAGAGATAATTAATTTTTATAGCCTAAATATAAAGTCATGCAATTTTTAAAATGACATTTTTTCAATAAAATCATCCACAGGGCAGCAATAGACTAACCTCACTACTTGAGATTTCATTATCAAAGACGTTGGGAATATAGCAGGGTTAAGAACGGGTACAATGAAATGAAGGATGGATATCCGACGTGCTATCGCGCCGGATATCCGTCTGACGATACGGCGTTAGCTACGGCGGCCTAATTTGACGGCTTTAAGCACCACGAACTTGCTATTAGTCGCAACCGTGGTGCAGTTGCCGAAAATTTTCTTCAGCTTACGGAAGTAGTCGAGGTGGCGGTTGGCCACAATATACAATTCGCCGTTGATCTTCAGGCAACGGCGAGCGTGATGGAACATTTCCCACGCAATCTGGTCAGTTAGCGCATGCTGTTGGTGGAACGGTGGGTTACACAGCACGGCGTTGAAGCGGAACGGCTCCACGCCGGACAGCCCGTTATTGATCATAAACTCGCAGCGGTCGATGTCACCCGGCAGGTTTGTTTCAATGTTCAGGCGGCTTGAGGCGACCGCCATCGGCGACTCATCCACAAACACCACCTGAGCCTGCGGGTTTCTTTCCAACAGCGTTAGGCCAATCACCCCATTGCCGCAACCCAGATCGACAATTTCCCCTTCCAGGTCAGAAGGCAGGCTCTCAATGAAGAAACGCGCACCAATGTCCAGCCCGTTACGGGAGAAAACGTTCGCGTGGTTATGAATCGTCCACGGCGTACCTTCCAGCTTCCAGGTCAGGGTTTCTGGCGCATCGGCCAATTCTGGCTTGGTTACCGTCGGGTTAATTAAACGCGCTTTTTTCCACGCCAGCGTGGTCGTAGTCGGCCCCAGAATTTTTTCAAATAGCTCAAGCGTGGAGTTGTGAATATCACGCGCCTTCGCACCGGCGATGATGCGGGTTTCCGGCGTAACCACTTTACGCAGAGCGCGCAGCTGCTGCTCCAACAGCGCCAGCGTTTTAGGCACTTTAATCAGCACCAGACCCGGCTCTGGCGGATAATCCGCGGTGCTGTCGAGGAAGGTGACGCTGTTTTCCGGGATTTCGTTCTCGCGCAGATTTTCACGGGTTGCCAGCTCGCTTAAGTAAGAGTCGCCGATGCTGTAAGGCTTATGTTCGGCCAGTACGCAGGCCAGCGTACCGAAAGTATCGTTAAGAACAAGAACGGGGCCGACTGGCTCAAGTTCGTCTACCTGCTGCAACAGGTAGTCATCTGCCGCTTCCCACGCCTGCAGCGGGTTAACGTCGTCCGTTTCCGGAAAACGCTTCAGCGTCAGTGAACGAAAACCGTTGTCTAATTGGCTCATCGGCCCTCCTGGATGGTAAAGTTTGGTGATATCCCCGTAGTGGGGGCGAGAGTATACCTTTTTTTCCTTCAACCTGAGACAAGCATGAGCGAACTGATTTATTTAAGCGGCTATCCGGAGCATTTGCTTTCGCAGGTTCGCACCCTGATTCGCGAGCAGCGCCTCGGCACAGTGCTGGAAAAGCGCTACCCGCAGGGGCATAACATTGCGACCGATAAAGCGCTTTATGCTTATACTCAGGATCTGAAAAGCCAGTTTCTGCGCAACGCGCCGCCGATAAATAAAGTCGCTTATGACAGCAAAATCCACGTGTTGAATAACGCGCTGGGGCTGCATACCGCCATTTCACGCGTGCAGGGTAATAAGCTGAAAGCCAAAGCGGAAATTCGCGTTGCGACCGTGTTTCGCGGCGCGCCAGAAGCCTTCCTGCGCATGATTGTGGTTCATGAACTGGCGCATCTTAAGGAGAAGGATCACAACAAAGCGTTTTACGCCTTGTGCTGTCATATGGAACCGCAGTATCACCAGTTAGAATTCGATACACGGCTTTGGCTTACCCAGTTGGCCCTTAGCGGTACGGCCTGATTAAGCGCCAAAATTTTTGATTATCGACTTCCGGAGAACGCACCCGTCTATGATACGTTTCGCTGTGATTGGAACAAACTGGATAACCCGCCAGTTCGTGGATGCCGCCCATGAAAGCGGCAAATATAAGCTGACTGCGGTTTACTCCCGGAGCCTGGAGCAGGCGCAGACTTTCGCCAATGATTACCCTGTAGAGCATCTGTTTACTTCGCTGGACGAACTGGCAAAAAGCGAGGTTATCGACGCGGTGTACATCGCCAGCCCGAACTCGCTGCACGGCCCTCAGAGCCTGCTGTTCCTCAGCCACAAAAAACACGTTATCTGCGAGAAGCCGCTGGCCTCTAATCTTGCGGAAGTTGAAGCGGCTATCGCCTGCGCACGTGTTAACCAGGTGGTACTGTTCGAGGCGTTTAAAACCGCCAGCCTGCCAAACTTTATCGCGCTGCAGCAGGCGCTGCCGAAGGTCGGTAAAATCCGCAAAGTGCTGCTCAACTACTGCCAGTATTCTTCGCGCTACCAGCGCTACCTGGGCGGCGAAAACCCGAACACCTTTAATCCGGCGTTTTCTAACGGCTCAATCATGGACATCGGCTTCTACGTGCTGGCCTCCGCGGTCGCATTGTGGGGCGAACCGTACTCCGTTCACGCTACGGCTTCCCTGCTGGACAGCGGCGTGGATGCCCACGGCACGGTACAGCTGAACTACGGCGATTTCGACGTCACCCTGATGCACTCCAAAGTGAGCGACTCGGCGATCCCAAGTGAAATTCAGGGCGAAGCCGGGGCGCTGGTGATCGAGAAGATCTCCGAATGCCAGCGCCTGACCTTTATCCCGCGCGGCGGTAAACCACAGGATCTGACGCTGCCGCAGCATATCAATACTATGCTGTACGAAGCGGAGACGTTCGCCCGGCTGGTGGAAGAAAACGTGGTTAATCACCCAGGGTTGGTGACGTCGCGCAGCACTTCAGCGCTGGCGACCGAGATTCGCCGCCAGACCGGGGTTAAATTCCCGGCGGATGATGTGAGCCAGCAGACAACGGCATAAGGTATTTTGCATAAAAACAGGTACCAAATATTGACCAAAGCCATTGCTTGTCATATTTTGTTACCTGCAAAGGGGAGTAACTTCATTGCCGGTTAATCGTCATTACGATGCGCAAGCATCCGGTTGCCGGGCGACGTGAAAACGTCGTAAGTGAGACCTTGCCGGAAGGCGAGATCCCTGTTGCAAGCGAAAGCGGCTGGCGTCTTCTGATGTTGGCCGTTTTTGTTTTCAAGGAATCTTATTATGCATACTGTCGGTACTCCGCTGCTCTGGGGCAGTTTCGCCGTCGTGGTCGCCATCATGTTGGCGATCGATCTCCTGGTTCAGGGCCGCCGTGGCTCGCAAACCATGTCAATGAAGCAGGCCGCTATTTGGTCGCTGGTCTGGGTTTCTCTCTCCCTGCTGTTTAACCTTGCCTTCTGGTGGTATCTCAGCGGAACCGCTGGCCGCGAAGTGGCGGACACTCAGGCGCTCGCCTTCCTCACCGGTTATCTGATTGAAAAAGCCCTGGCGGTCGATAACGTCTTCGTCTGGCTGATGCTGTTCAGCTACTTTGCCGTGCCTGCTGCGTTGCAGCGCCGGGTGTTGGTTTACGGCGTGCTGGGTGCGATTGTACTGAGAACGATCATGATCTTCGGCGGCAGCTGGCTGATTACCCAGTTTGAATGGCTGCTGTACGTGTTCGGCGCGTTCCTGCTATTTACCGGGATCAAAATGGCGCTGGCGAAGGAAGACGACACCGGCATAGGCGAAAAGCCACTGGTTCGCTGGCTGCGCGGCCATCTGCGCATGACGGATAAAATTGAGAACGAACGTTTCTTCGTGCGCCATAACGGCCTGCTGTACGCTACGCCGCTGCTGCTGGTGCTGATTCTTGTCGAGCTGAGCGACGTGATTTTCGCGGTAGACAGCATTCCGGCAATCTTCGCGGTCACCACCGACCCGTTCATCGTGCTGACGTCTAACCTGTTCGCCATCCTTGGCCTGCGTGCAATGTACTTCCTGCTGGCCGGCGTGGCAGAACGCTTCTCAATGCTGAAGTATGGTCTGTCGGTGATTCTGGTGTTTATCGGCGTGAAGATGCTGATCGTCGATTTCTACCACATCCCTATCGCCGTTTCGCTTGGCGTGGTGGGCGGTATCCTGGCGGGTACGCTGATTATCAACGCCTGGGTGAATCACCGTAACGACCAGAAGAAGTCGGCGGAATAAGCCAATATCTCATCACAAATAAAGGGGCGTAATGCCCCTTTTACGTTCTGGCAAACGACCATCTTCCCAAATTGCTGAATATGTCACACAGATGTTAATCATCAGTTATGAAACCTAACGCTGAGCGCAATTCCAGCGCAAAATGCTTTTTCCTTCGTCGCTTTTCCTTATACTCATCGGGCAAACACATTTTCTTACAACCGCACAGACGTAGCCCACTACGCGCGCGGAACGGCACGACATCACTGAAACACAGGAAGGTATTCATGAGTTCGCAAGCTTCTGGACTACTGCAGCGCTTTGCCCGCGGCAGCCTCGTAAAACAAATTCTCGTTGGCCTGGTGCTGGGCATTCTGCTCGCGCTGGTCTCCAAACCCGCCGCCATTGCAACCGGCCTGCTCGGCACGCTGTTCGTCGGCGCGCTAAAAGCCGTGGCGCCGGTACTCGTCTTTACGCTGGTAATGGCCTCCATCGCTAACCACCAGCACGGGCAAAAAACCAACATTCGCCCAATACTGGTGCTTTACCTGCTGGGTACCTTCTCCGCCGCCCTGACGGCGGTCGTCGTGAGCTTCATGTTCCCTTCTACGCTTCACCTGACCAGCAGCGCCACGGACATAACTCCGCCGTCAGGGATCGTCGAGGTGATACACGGCCTGCTAATAAGCCTCATTGCCAACCCGATAAACGCCCTGCTGAACGCCAACTACATCGGCATTCTGGTCTGGGCGGTGGGTCTGGGCTTTGCCCTACGTCACGGCAGCGAAACCACCAAAAGCCTGGTGAACGATTTGTCTGACGCGGTGACCTTTATCGTGAAGGTGGTTATCCGCTTTGCGCCCATCGGGATCTTTGGGCTTGTGGCCTCAACGCTTGCCACAACAGGTTTCTCTACGCTCTGGAGCTATGCCCAGCTGTTGCTGGTGCTGCTGGGCTGCATGTTCGGCGTGGCGCTTATCATCAACCCGCTGCTGGTGTTTATCACGACTCGCCGCAATCCGTATCCGCTGGTGCTGGCCTGCCTGCGCGAAAGCGGCGTCACGGCGTTCTTTACCCGCAGCTCGGCAGCTAACATCCCGGTAAACATGAGCATGTGTCAGAAAATGAACCTGGATCGCGATACATATTCGGTGTCGATTCCGCTGGGAGCAACCATCAATATGGCCGGGGCCGCTATCACGATTACGGTGCTGACGCTCGCTGCGGTACATACGCTGGGCGTGCCGGTAGACCTGCCCACAGCGCTGCTGCTGAGCGTTGTGGCTTCGCTGTGCGCCTGCGGTGCTTCCGGCGTGGCGGGCGGCTCTCTGCTGTTGATCCCGCTGGCCTGTGGCATGTTTGGCATTCCGAATGAAATTGCCATGCAGGTCGTCGCCGTAGGTTTCATCATCGGGGTACTGCAGGACTCCTGCGAAACCGCGCTGAACTCCTCGACGGACGTTATCTTTACCGCCGCCGTTTGCCAGGCAGAAGATGCTCGTCCGGCGAAGGCCGATCCGCTGCGTAGTTAATCCCGACACTCCCCGCTCTGTGCGGGGAGATCAGAGCGTTACGCCACTTTTAAACAGCGCCAGCTCGCGAAAATCATTTTTCTCGTTACAGGTTGGCGCGCCGTTCACTTTCTCAACAATCACATCAATAAACTGCTCCAGCAGCTCGGGCATCGTGCTACCGTGCAGCAGTTTTCCCGCATCAAAATCTATCCAGTGCGGTTTCTTCATCGCCAGCTCGCTGTTAGTGGCAATTTTCACCGTCGGTACAAAGCCGCCGTATGGCGTACCGCGCCCGGTGCTAAACAGCACCATGTGGCACCCCGCTCCCGCTAAAGCGCTGGTCGCTACCGCATCGTTACCCGGCGCGCTCAGCAGGTTTAATCCCGGCTGTTTTAACCTTTCGCCATAGCGAAGAACGTCAACGATCTGGCTTTCACCGGCCTTCTGCGTGCAGCCGAGCGATTTTTCTTCGAGCGTCGTGATCCCGCCCGCTTTGTTGCCCGGCGATGGGTTTTCGTAAATAGGCTGGTGGTGTTCGATGAAGTAACGCTTGAAGTCGTTGACCATCGCCACCGTTTTATCAAACGTGGCTTCGTCACGGCAGTGGCTCATCAGCAGCCTCTCCGCGCCAAACATTTCCGGCACTTCCGTCAGCACCGTGGTGCCGCCGTTCGCCACGATATAGTCGGAGAAGCGGCCCAGCATCGGGTTCGCGGTAATGCCGGAAAGACCGTCCGAACCGCCGCATTCGAGGCCAAATTTCAGCTCGCTCAGCTTGCCCGGCTCACGCCTGTCATGGCGCATCACCTCATAAAGAGCATGAAGGTGCTCAAGCCCCGCTTCAACTTCATCGTCCTGCTGTTGCAGCGCCATAAAGCGAACGCGACTTTGTTCGTACTCTCCTAAGGTTTCGCGAAAAGCCTCAATCTGGTTATTCTCGCAGCCCAGCCCCACCACCAGCACCGCCCCTGCATTAGGATGATGTACCATGTTTTGCAGCATGGTGCGGGTGTTGAGATGATCGTCGCCAAGCTGAGAACAGCCAAACTGATGGCTGAAAAGCCACGCGCCGTCGACATCTGGCGCATTGCCCGTCTGCTGCAGGAAACGGCTCAGCATCTGGCGCGCAATGCCGTTAACGCACCCCACGGTGGGCAGGATCCACAGCTCGTTACGTACGCCAACCGCGCCGCTACTGCGGCGATAGATGTTCACCTCACGATCGCCGAAAGGTTTACTCTCCTCAGCAATATCGGGCTGATAGCGATACTCATCCACATCGCTAAGGTTGGTGCGCAGGTTGTGGGAGTGCAGATGTTCCCCGGCTTCTATACCGCAAAGCGCATGGCCTATTGGCAGGCCGTACTTCACGACGTTTTCACCTTCAGCAATGCCACGAAGCGCGAACTTGTGGCCACGGGCGATCGGCTGGCGCAGCCTGAAGCTGTCCGGCAGAGTACCAATCCCTTCGCCCTCCTCCATATCCACCAGAGCGACCGCAACGTTATCCTGTTTATGGATCCTGATATAGCGCATTTCAGCCTCAGTTCAACTCAATGGCAAAGTAGTCCCGGGCGTTGTTGAAGCAGATGTTTTTCACCATCTCACCCAGCAGTTGCAGATCCTCTGGCACTTCACCCGCCTGGACCCAGTGCCCTAACATGCGGCATAAAATGCGGCGAAAATATTCGTGGCGCGTGTAGGAGAGGAAGCTGCGGCTGTCGGTCAGCATCCCCACGAAGCGGCTCAGCAGCCCGAGCTGAGCAAGCTGTGTCATCTGCCGTTCCATACCGTCTTTCTGATCGTTGAACCACCAGCCGGAACCAAACTGCATTTTCCCCGGCCTTCCTTCCCCCTGGAAGTTACCGACCATCGTGCCAATCACTTCGTTATCCCGGGGGTTCAGGCAGTAGAGAATGGTTTTAGGCAGCAGATTCTCTACATTCTGCTTGCTCAACAGCTTCGATAGCGGCTCGGCCAGCGGGCGATCGTTAATAGAGTCAAAGCCCACGTCCGGCCCCAGCAGGTGGAACTGCCGCTGGTTATTATTGCGCAGCGCGCCGATGTGGTACTGCTGCACCCAGCCTCGACGGGCGTATTCGCTACCCAGCCACACCAGTACGGCGGTTTTAAACTGCGCCACTTCGGTTTCATTAACTGCGCCACCGGCCAGGCGGCGGGCAAGAATGGCATCCAGCGTCGACTCATCCGCTTCGGCAAAGACCACCACGTCCAGCGCGTGGTCGGCAACCTTGCAGCCGTGGGCGGCAAAATGATCGAGTCTTTTACCCAGCGCAGCCTGGAGATCGCTGAAGCGGCGGATGTCGGTATCCGAGACCGCTGCCAGCGTCGAAATGTAGTCGCTGAACGCCGCCAGCTCGATATTGAAGGCTTTATCCGGACGCCAGCTCGGCAGCACTTTGATGTTAAAACTGCCGTCTTTGGCCACGGCGGCATGATGTTCAAGAGAATCCACCGGGTCGTCGGTAGTCCCCACCATTTTCACGTTCATCTGCTGCATGATGCCGCGGGCGGTGAACGCCTCCTGCTCCAGCAGCGAGTGGCACTGGTGCCAGATTTCATCCGCCGTTGCCGGGGAGAGGAGCTTGCCGGTAATACCAAACGGGCGGCGAAGCTCCAGATGGGTCCAGTGATACAACGGGTTGCCCAGCGTATGCGGCACCGTTGCCGCCCAGGCATCAAATTTCTCACGGTCGCTGGCATCACCGGTACAGAGCCGCTCTGCAACGCCGTTAGTGCGCATGGCGCGCCACTTGTAATGATCCCCTTTCAGCCAGATGTCATACAGGTTTTTAAAGCGATAGTTGTCGGCAATTTGTTGCGGCGGCAGGTGACAATGGTAGTCAAAAATGGGCTGTGATTTCGCGTAGTCATGGTACAGGCGGCGGGCGAATTCGGTATTAAGAAGAAAATCTTCGGTCATAAACGGGGCCATAGTTGGGCGTCCTCTGCAGATAACGGTTCTATGCTTGTGCATGATGGGACAAAGTTATCACACCAATTTTCATGCAACGACCTCAATTTTGCGTTAAAGGTCACAAAACGAACACTCCACTGGCGGTAAATTTTGCCTTAACCCAGCCCAACCCCGCTCTCTATCTGGCCTGCAGGCGAGCGGTAGCAGGAAGTTAAGCAAAAATGCTTTTGTGATATCACTCAACTTTTAAAGCTGTATGACAAGTTATCTTTCAAGCCGTCGCAGTACCGCTTGCCTCAGGGCTTGGGTGACGAGAGCAGGAACGGATGCCGGTCTACCTGGAACAACGTTCACAATAAAGACGGGATGGGGTTAGAAATGCGAAAGATAAAAGGTTTACGCTGGTACATGATAGCGCTGGTGACGCTGGGCACCGTGCTGGGCTATCTGACCCGTAACACGGTAGCCGTCGCGGCGCCCACGCTAATGAGTGAGCTGAATATCACCACGCAGCAGTATTCATGGATAATTGCTGCTTATTCAGCCTGTTATACCATTATGCAGCCGGTTGCCGGCTATCTGCTCGACGTGCTGGGCACTAAAATTGGCTACGCGGTGTTTGCCGTGGCCTGGGCTATTTTCTGCGGTGCAACCGCGCTGGCAGGCAGCTGGGGCGGCCTGGCGCTTGCACGGGGTGCAGTCGGTGCCGCCGAAGCGGCCATGATCCCCGCAG
The DNA here is from genome assembly GCF_036500665.1 of Cedecea sp. Lineage (NCBI taxonomy): Bacteria > Pseudomonadati > Pseudomonadota > Gammaproteobacteria > Enterobacterales > Enterobacteriaceae > Cedecea > Cedecea sp. The sequence continues at coordinate 36,825 of NZ_DASYBS010000062.1, read as the reverse complement.
GATTGAAGGCCAGCAGCGAGTGGTTCCCCGCCAAAGAGCGTTCTATTGCGGTTGGGTACTTTAACGTAGGCTCTTCCATTGGGGCGATGATAGCGCCGCCGCTGGTAGTCTGGGCCATTGTGATGCACAGCTGGCAGATGGCGTTTATCTTAACCGGCGTGCTGAGCTTTATCTGGGCGATGGCATGGCTCTGGTTCTATAAAAATCCGCGTGACCAGAAAAAGCTGTCCAGCGAAGAACGTGAGTACATCATTAGCGGACAGGAAGCTCACCATCAGACCGGTAACACCAAAAAGATGTCGGCATGGAAGATCCTGCGCAACAGGCAATTCTGGGGCATCGCTCTGCCGCGCTTCCTGGCAGAACCCGCGTGGGGCACGTTCAACGCCTGGATCCCGCTGTTCATGTTTAAAGCCTACGGCTTCAACCTGAAAGAGATTGCGATGTTCGCGTGGATGCCGATGCTGTTTGCCGACTTTGGCTGCATCCTCGGGGGCTATTTACCGCCGCTTTTCCAGCGCTGGTTTGGCGTTAACCTGATTGTTTCCCGCAAGCTGGTCGTCACGATGGGCGCGGTACTGATGATTGGCCCAGGCACAATTGGTCTGTTTACCAGCCCTTACGTGGCGATTGCTTTGCTCTGCGTTGGCGGGTTTGCACACCAGGCGCTGTCGGGTGCGTTAATCACTTTGTCTTCCGACGTGTTCGGTCGTAACGAAGTGGCGACCGCCAACGGACTGACGGGAATGGCAGCCTGGACCGCCAGCACGCTGTTTGCCCTGGTCGTTGGAGCACTGGCCGACACGCTAGGCTTTAGCCCGCTCTTTGCCGCGCTTGCCGTGTTTGATCTTCTCGGTGCCGTTGTTATCTGGGCTGTATTGAAAAACCAGCCCGCCAGCGAACTTGCGGCCGAAGGCATTTCGCCAAAAGCAGTTACGCAGTCTTGATATCTCTGATGCCGCCTACGGGCGGCATTTCTCACCCTGGTTGCTAGAGCGCTATCGGAAAAAGTGGTATAACAAATTTACTCACGCGCAGCCCTCTTCCGGAGCAAATTATGGACGTCATCGAACCTCGCCGCCTTTACCAGCAGCTTGCAGCCGAACTTAAACAACGTATTGAAACCGGTGTCTACCTGGTGGGGGAAAAGCTGCCTGCGGAGCGTTATATTGCAGAAGAGAAAAACGTCAGCCGTACCGTTGTACGTGAAGCAATTATTATGCTGGAAGTGGAAGGCTACGTGGAAGTACGAAAAGGCTCCGGTATCCACGTGATTTCTAACCAGGCAAAACATATGACCGTGCCGGACGAGCGCTTTGAGTTTGCTAATTACGGCCCTTTTGAGCTTCTGCAGGCGAGGCAGCTCATTGAAAGCAATATCGCTGAGTTTGCCGCGACTCAGGTCACCAAACAGGATATTGTGAAGCTGATGGAAATTCAGGAAAAAGCGCGAAAGGAACAAACATTCCGCGATTCTGAATGGGATCTCCAGTTTCATGTGCAGGTTGCGCTGGCGACACAAAACGGGGCGCTGGCAACGATTGTAGAAAAAATGTGGAGCCACCGCATTCACAACCCTTACTGGAAAAAACTGCACGAGCACATCGACATGCGCCCGGTAGATAACTGGTGCGACGATCATGACCAGATTCTTAAAGCCCTGATCCGAAAAGACTCTCATGCGGCTAAACTGGCTATGTGGCAGCATCTCGAGAATACGCGTCAAATGCTGTTTAACGCCACCAGCGACGATTTCGAATTCAACGCCGACCGCTATTTGTTCGCTGAAAATCCGGTCGTTCATCTTGATAAAGCTGCAAACGGTCAAAAATAGTCATTTTCCCGGCCGAGGGTAAGCAAACCATAAATAGTGTCAGCGTTTGTAAATACCCTCGCCAGCCTCCCTCCTGGTAAGCAAAATCATTCATCAACAAAACGCAAATACTGTGACGCACAACGCGTAGTTTTGTTACAATTAGATGCAATTTCGCCGTCTGTGTTGATTTCGCGCCCCCGGGCCGTTGTTTCACAAGGTGTTGTTCCAGAAGACCAGCACGGGCAGCGGATTGTAGTCAGCAAATGATAATAAAAACCATGCTGCATTCTGCTCATCCGTTTACACCGGCGGCCTAAACGAAGTGCCAGGAACCTTGAATGGAACTACTGACTCAACTGCTTTCCGCTCTCTGGAGCCAGGATTACGAAACGCTCGCCAATCCCTCAATGATTGGCATGCTCTACTTTGTGTTGTTCATGATTTTATTTCTGGAAAACGGGCTGCTTCCGGCGGCCTTTTTGCCGGGCGACAGCCTGCTTATTTTAGTTGGCGTGCTGGTAGCCAAAGGTTCAATGGGTTTCCCGGAAACGCTGGCACTACTCACCATTGCTGCCAGCCTCGGCAGTTGGGTTGGCTACATTCAGGGACGGTGGCTCGGGAATACGCGCATCGTACAAAACTGGCTTTCGCATCTCCCCGCGCATTATCACCAGCGTTCGCACCAGTTATTCCATAAGCACGGCCTGTCAGCGCTGCTGATTGGCCGTTTTATCGCTTTTGTTCGCACCCTGTTGCCAACTATTGCCGGATTATCGGGTCTTAGCAGCGCGCGCTTTCAGTTCTTCAACTGGATGAGCGGCCTGTTGTGGATACTGATTCTGACCTCGCTGGGCTATTTGCTGGGCAAAACACCGGTCTTCCTGAAATACGAAGATGCCTTAATGTCATGCCTGATGCTGATCCCGGTGGTTCTGCTGGTCATCGGTCTGGTCGGTTCGTTAATTGTGCTTTGGCGTAAAAAACGCAGCCAAAACAGCTAGAGGGATTCGATGAAATTAGCTTTCACACGCCGCCTGCGGGCGGCGCTGCTTGTTGGAGCGCTGGCGATTGCATCGCTGATGGTGTGGTCCGGCATGCAGACCCAGGATTCTACCCTCGAAATTCGTGCTTCACGGCAGGGCGGGAGTATTCCTGACGGTTTTTATGTCTGGCACCATCTTGATGCCAACGGCATTCGCTTCAAAAGCATTACGCCGCTGAATAATACGTTGTTAGTGACTTTTGACTCCAGCGCCCAGAGCGAGGCCGCGAAGGAAGTGTTAAACCGTACGCTGCCGCAGGGGTACGTAATTGCCCAGCAGGACGGCGACAAAGACGCACTCGCCTGGCTCTCTATCCTGCGCCCCGATCACAATCACCTCGGCTAATCTCCTTTCTTTCAGTCTGAATTTGTTATTGCCCCCTGGGTTTTTAGTCGATTCATGACTATGCTTTATCTGTTTTTACCGCTATTTGTGAGCGCTTTTTTCAACATTCGGGAACGACGCATAGAGTATGATCGCTGATACTTTTATACCTCGTCTGACAATGGAAGGTTTCAACCATGAATTACCGCACCGTACTGGCACTGACTTTACTCACCCTGACTTCTGCCGCACAGGCAAATTCCCTTTGCAGTGAAAAAGAGCAGGATATTCAACGCGAGATTGGCTATGCGGAAAAACACAACAATCAGCACCGTATTGATGGCCTGAAAAAAGCGCTGAGTGAAGTTCGTGAAAACTGCAGCGACACCAGCCTGCGCGCTGAGCACCAAAAGAAGATTGCTAAGCAGAAAGCAGAAGTTGAAGAGCGCAAAGCCGATCTCAACGAAGCTCGCCAGAAGGGTGACCCGGAAAAAATCACAAAACGTGAGAAGAAACTTGCAGAAGCAGAAGATAACCTCAAAGCTTTAGAGAAGCGTGATTACTGATTTTGTAGTCGCAGACTTTAAGGATCCATCTCAAACACTCGGAGAGAATTATGTCAAAAGATACTACGTCAGAACATTTGCGCGCTGAGTTGAAATCCCTGGCAGATACGCTTGAAGAAGTCCTGAGTGCTTCCACGGACAAGTCAAAAACTGAACTGGACAAACTGCGCAATAAAGCTGAAAAAGCGCTAAAAGAGAGCCGCGATCGCCTCGGTGAAACCGGCGATGCCATCGCGAAACAAACCCGCGAAGCTGCCGCAAAAGCGGATGATTACGTTCGCGATAACCCGTGGACCGGCGTCGGCATTGGTGCGGCGGTTGGCGTCGTGCTGGGTGTGTTACTGGCACGTCGTTAAGATGGCTGATTCTCACCAAAGCCAGGGGCCGGGCAAAAGCGTGCTTGGCATTGGCCAGCGGCTGGTCACCATTTTGGTTGGCATGGTTGAAACCCGGGTACGCCTTGCCGTGGTTGAACTGGAAGAGGAGAAAGCACATCTCGTCCAGCTGCTGCTGATGCTCGGTCTGACCATGCTGTTTGCCGCGTTTGGCTTAATGAGCCTGATGGTACTGGTTATCTGGGCCGTTGACCCACAGTATCGCCTTAACGCCATGATTGCGACAACGGTCGTACTGCTGTCTCTGGCGCTAATTGGCGGTATCTGGACGCTGCGTAAATCCCGTCAGTCCACGCTCTTACGCCATACCCGGCGCGAGCTGGAAAACGACAGGGAATTGCTGGAAGAGGATAAGTAATGAGCGATGCGGAACGTGCGAAGCGTAAAGCGTATCTGCTCAGCCAGGTTCAACAGCAGCGGCTTGATCTTAGCGCCGCAAGGCGCGACTGGTTACAGGTTACCAGCCCGTACGATCGCGGCTGGAACACGTTACTAAGCCTACGCACCTACGCCATGATCGCCAGTAGCGTATTGGCTATCTGGACGGTGAAGCACCCGGGGCGGTTTATGCGCTGGGCAAAGCGAGGTTTTGGCGCCTGGAGTACCTGGCGGCTTATCCGCAATACGCTTACTCAGCCACCGCGCTGACCCAGAACACCGCCCCAGGGCGGTGTTTTTTATTGTGCCACGAACGCTTCCCTTATCTTCTACTACCGTCATGCCCTGACATCACATTCGCTCCGTGTTTTTACTTTCCCCGCTTAGTTCACTCAGGATATTTGAAGAACTTAGACAGTTTTCCTTGCTAACAATCTTTTTTCACCCCGTCTATTATCCTCCCCATCAACAGCAAACACCGGTAACCACTGGGGTTTGCGCCCTTTTTAAGCCCTGGCAGAGTAAGCCGGAAAAAAGAACCGCTGGAGAGTAAAATGAAAAAATTAGAAGATGTTGGCGTACTGGTTGCTCGTATTTTAATGCCAATCCTGTTTATTACCGCTGGCTGGGGCAAAATCACCGGTTATGCAGGCACTCAGCAGTACATGGAAGCGATGGGCGTCCCGGGCGCACTGCTGCCGCTGACCATCCTGCTTGAATTTGGCGGCGGCCTGGCCATTCTGTTTGGCTTCCTGACCCGTACGACGGCGCTGATTACCGCACTGTTTACTCTTCTGACAGCGTTCCTGTTCCACAGCAACTTCGCTGAAGGCGTAAACTCCATTATGTTTATGAAAAACTTCACCATCGCGGGTGGCTACCTGCTGCTGGCGGTCTTCGGCCCGGGCGCCATCAGCCTTGACCGCGTACTGAATAAAAAATGGTAAGCGTTCTATACTGATGAACACTGAGAAAGCGAAGACACCGTCTTCGCTTTTTTGCTATTGAGGAGGAGAAAAAATGGGACAACTCATCGACGGCGTCTGGCATGACGTCTGGTACGACACCAAATCGACCGGCGGCCGCTTTAAACGTTCGGAATCCGCCTTCCGCAACTGGCTTACCGCCGACGGCGCGCCCGGCCCAACGGGAAAAGGGGGATTTGCCGCGGAGAAAGACCGCTACCATCTTTATGTTTCTCTTGCCTGCCCGTGGGCACACCGAACGCTGATCGTTCGCAAGCTAAAAGGTCTTGAGCCGTTTATCTCCGTTTCCGTCGTCAACCCGCTGATGCTGCAGAACGGCTGGACGTTTGCCAAAGATTTCCCGGATGCAACCGGTGACAGCCTGTACCAGCACGATTTTCTCTATCAGCTCTACCTGCAGGCCGATCCACACTATACCGGCCGCGTGACGGTTCCCGTGCTGTGGGACAAGAAAAACCAGACGATTGTCAGCAATGAGTCCGCTGAAATTATACGTATGTTTAATACGGCCTTCGATGCCCTCGGCGCACGAGCAGGCAACTATTACCCTGACGCCTTAAAAAGCGAGATTGATGAGCTGAACAGCTGGATTTATGACACGGTGAATAACGGCGTGTATAAATCAGGTTTTGCCACCGCCCAGGAAGCCTATGACGAAGCCGTGGACACGCTTTTCATCTCGCTGGAGCGCCTTGAGCAAATTCTTGGCCAGCACCGCTATTTAACCGGTGACCGGCTGACCGAAGCGGATATTCGCCTGTGGACAACGCTGGTACGTTTTGACCCGGTGTATGTCACTCATTTCAAATGCGACAAACGGCGCATCAGCGACTACCTCAATCTTTACGGCTTCCTGCGTGATATCTATCAGCTGCCGGGAGTAAGCGAAACGGTAAGCTTCCCGCACATTCGCCACCATTACTATCGTAGCCACAACACCATTAACCCAGCCGGTATCATTTCCACCGGCCCTGCACAGGATTTAGACGAACCGCACGGGCGTGATGAACGGTTTAGGAAGCGTTAGGAATATTCAGCACAACAACGATTTACGGCCAATGCATTCACGACTATTCTTGAATCGATCGCTTACCGTTCAGGTGATTGTCGGATAATAAAGGCAGGCCTTAAATGGATTGGTATTTTAAAGCACTAACAAATTACATTGGGTTTGGCGGACGTGCGCGCCGCAAAGAGTACTGGATGTTCCATCTGGTGAACTTCGTTCTGGCAGCGGTACTAAGCGTGCTGGATAAGATGCTTGGGCTGCACATTTATAAAGATGAAGGGGCGCTCACCACGATTTACAGCGTCCTGGTTTTCCTGCCGCTTTGGGCAGTACAGTTCCGTCGCCTGCACGACACCGATCGCTCTGCCTGGTGGCTGCTGTTGCTGTTAATCCCGATTGTCGGCTGGTTGATCATCCTGGCATTCAACTGCCAGGACGGCACGCCGGCAACTAACCGTTTCGGGCCAACCCCAAAGGCCCCGGAGCTCTACTAAAGAAAAAGGGCGTACCTCAAGGTACGCCCTTTTTGTATCAGGCAGACTCGCTTAAAAAGCCTGTTCGTTCTGCTGTTCCGCTTTCTTCGCCAGGCCATCCAGCAGTTTCTGGTGAATACCGCCGAAACCGCCGTTGCTCATGACCAGAATGTGGTCGCCCGGCTGTGCCGTTTTCACCACCATTTCCGCCAGCGTGTCCACATCTGCGCTCCAGTGTGCTGGCTGTATGCAGGCCTCAGCAACCTCCGCGACCTGCCACGGAATATGCTGCGGCTGGAGCAGGAAGACTTCATCTGCACGCCCTAATGACGGAGCCAGGTCATCTTTGCAAACGCCCATTTTCATGGTGTTTGAACGAGGCTCCAGAACCGCCAGAATGCGAGCAGTGCCGCCCACTTTCCCACGCAGGGCTGCCAGCGTCGCCAGAATAGCCGTTGGGTGGTGAGCAAAATCGTCGTAAACCGTGACGCCATGCGCTTCGCCGCGCAGTTCAAGGCGGCGGCGTGCGTTAACAAAACCATCCAACGCCTGAGCGGCATCGGCCGGGGTTACGCCAACATGGCGGGCTGCGGCAATCGCCATCAGTCCGTTATGCATATTGTGTTCGCCAACCAGCTGCCAGTTGACGGTACCAACGCACTCGCCGTCCAGGTAAACCTCCCACTGGGAAGCATCGGTCGTCAGCTTTTTCGCCTGCCAGTGGCCCTGATCGCCCACCAGCTCCTGCTCGCTCCAGCAGCCCATCGCAAGGGTTTGCTTCAGATTGACATCGCTTTCCGGCCAGATAATTTTGCCCTGGCCCGGCACAATGCGCACCAGGTGGTGGAACTGCTTCTGGATGGCTTTCAGATCGTCAAAGATATCCGCGTGATCGAACTCAAGGTTATTGAGGATCAGCGTTCTTGGGCAGTAATGGACAAACTTAGAGCGCTTGTCGAAGAACGCACAATCATATTCATCAGCTTCGATCACGAAGAACGGGCCGTCGCCCAGGCGAGCGGAAACGTCAAAGTTCCCCGGTACACCACCGATAACAAAGCCTGGATTATAGCCACACGCTTCCAGAATCCAGGTCGCCATACCGGCGGTTGTCGTCTTACCGTGAGTACCCGCAACCGCAATCACCCAGCGGTCACGCAGGACAAAATCATGCAGCCACTGCGGGCCGGACATATACGGAATGCCCTGCTCCAGAACGGCCTCAACACACGGGTTACCGCGCGTCATCGCGTTGCCGATAATCACCAGATCCGGGTGCGAAGCCAGCTGACTGGCGTCATAACCTTCAATTAGCGAGATACCCTGCTCTTCAAGCAGCGTGCTCATCGGTGGGTAAACGTTGGCGTCGGAGCCGGTCACTTCATGCCCTAAAGAGCGAGCCAGCATCGCCAGGCCGCCCATAAAGGTGCCACAGATCCCTAGAATATGAATGCGCATAGGAATTTTCCTTTCTTGGTTTGGCGCACATTCTAACCGCATGCCTGCCGCGGGCGAAACGCATTTCAGGATATTCCTTAACGTGCTGGCGCGATTCACCTGTGCGCGACTTTTTGAAAGTTTGTTAAGATTGTTGCGATCGCTTTATCCAACATAATGATGCAGGGAAAGTGTTATGAAAACGTTAGGTGAATTTATTGTCGAGAAACAGCATGAGTTTTCCCATGCTACTGGTGAGCTCACGGCTTTACTGTCGGCAATAAAGCTGGGCGCCAAAATCATCCATCGCGATATCAATAAGGCCGGACTGGTCGATATCCTGGGGGCGAGCGGTGCTGAAAACGTGCAAGGTGAGGAGCAGCAAAAACTCGACCTGTTTGCGAATGAAAAACTGAAGGCAGCGCTTAAAGCACGCGGCATAGTTGCGGGTATCGCCTCCGAGGAAGAAGACGAGATCGTGGTCTTCGAAGGCGCCGAGCAAGCCAAATACGTTGTGCTGATGGACCCGCTTGACGGCTCTTCTAACATTGATGTTAACGTCTCCGTTGGCACCATCTTCTCTATCTACCGCCGCATTACGCCGGTCGGCACGCCGGTTACTGAGGAAGACTTCCTTCAGCCGGGCAATAAGCAGGTTGCCGCGGGCTACGTGGTTTATGGCTCGTCGACCATGCTGGTTTACACTACCGGCTGCGGCGTTCACGCCTTCACCTACGATCCTTCACTTGGCGTATTTTGCCTGAGCCAGGAGCGCATGCGCTTCCCGGAGAGAGGCAATACCTACTCCATCAACGAAGGCAATTACATTAAATTTCCAAACGGCGTGAAGAAGTACATCAAGTTCTGCCAGGAAGAAGATGCCGCCAGCAAGCGCCCGTATACTTCGCGCTATATTGGCTCACTGGTTGCCGACTTCCACCGCAATCTGCTGAAAGGCGGGATTTATCTTTACCCAAGCACCGCAAGCCACCCGGAAGGCAAGCTGCGTTTGCTGTATGAAGGTAACCCGATGGCATTCCTTGCGGAACAGGCCGGCGGTAAAGCCAGCGACGGTAAAGAGAGAATTCTGGATATCATCCCAACCACGCTGCACCAGCGCCGCCCGTTCTTCGTCGGCACTCAGCATATGGTCGAGGACGTAGAGCGCTTTATTCGCGAATACCCGGACGCCTGATTTATCCTGCACAATATGCCTCTTCCCCAGGGAAGAGGCATTACTCGATTAATAACGGAATGACGCCATCGCGGCCACCAGCTGCTGCGACTGCTCTTCCAGCGAATGCGTGGCGGCGGTGGACTGCTCAACCAATGCCGCGTTCTGCTGCGCCGCCTCATCCATCTGGCTTACCGCAATATTCACCTGCTCAATACCGTGGCTCTGTTCGTTAGACGCGTTGGCGATTTCGCGAACCAGTTTGGTCATACGCATAATTTCTTCGGCGATTTCGTCCATAGTTTCCCCGGCCTGCTGCGCCAGCTCGCTGCCCTCACCCACGTGAGTTTGCGAATCGGAAATCAATGTGCGGATCTCTTTTGCTGCCTCGGCGCTGCGGCTTGCCAGAGTACGCACTTCACCGGCCACCACGGCAAAACCACGGCCTTGCTCGCCCGCGCGGGCGGCTTCAACCGAGGCGTTAAGCGCCAGAATATTGGTCTGGAAAGCGATGCCGTCGATAACGCTCAGAATGTCGGCAATACGGCCTGCGCTACCTGAGATGTCGCGCATTTTTTCAATCACGTAGCAAACCATTTCGCTGCCACGGTCGGCGGTATCGGAGACCACTTTCGCCAGCTTGTGCGCCTGCTCGGCGTTATCGGCGTTTTGTTTCACTGTAGCGGTAATTTGCTCCATGCTGGCCGCCGTTTCTTCAAGCGAAGTGGCCGTTGATTCCGTTCGCTGGGAGAGATTGAGGTTACCTGCCGCCAGCTCGCGGCTGCCGGTATCAATTTGGGAAGAGGCATCACGCACGCGGCTTACCGAGTCTACCAGGGACGTTCGCATCGCCACAATCGCGCCGGCAAGACGGCCAAATTCGTTATTGCCCGTTTGCGGCAGCGGCTGGGTTAAATCCCCTTCCGCCACAAACTCCAGCTGATGAATAGCCTCATCCAGCGGCTTCAGCAGCAGGTGGCGCAGCGCCAGCCAGACCAGCACAATAATGGCGGCGGTCAGCAGCGCGGCGAGAATAATAAAGCCCAGAACGATTTTTTTGTGCAGCTGTACGGCTGCAACTTCGCTGTTACCACGCGTTTCGCCCCAGTGCTGGAACGCCTGAACATCGTTATCAAATTTCAGTCCCAGCGGGATCAGGCTTTTTTCCAGCAGATCGTAATAATCGTCCGGGCTTTGTTTTTGCAACGCGGCCAGCATCGGGGTAATCCCCTGCACCTGATAGGTGCCAAAGCTTTGCGCCAGGCTGGTAAGCAGGGCGTTGCCCTGGTCGTCGTCAACGCCGCTGTCGATAACGGACTTCAGGTTTTTCTGCGCCAGGCCAACTTCACCGGCAATGTTTTTCGTGGCTTTTGTCGCGTCGTCCAGCATGCCGATTTCCATCTGGCGCACCGCCTGGCTTGCCTCATTGCGGGCACGAAGCAGCAGAATATAACCATCGCTAAGGCGTACCATTTGCTCTCCCTGCAGGCGGTTAATGCGCTCAAGAGAGGAGGAACTTTGCTGCAGGGCATAAATGCCGATGCCGCTTACAACCAACAGCAAGAACGTCATAACCGCTAACAGCGTCAGCAGCCCCGTACGAATCGACAAATTTCTCAACATGCTACATTCCCGGTTAACGATGGCTCATGAATAAAGTAGTGAGCGGGTTATCGGCAATTTTCGGAAAATGTTTAATCAATTTGCGTTATTTATACTCGTTAAGTGCTTGTTGCGCTGATGTTTACCTCAATCATGACAATGGCGTGACTCAAGGCTTAAGCTGCCTAAAGCGGCGGGTTTGGCGGCGAGAAGGGCCGTGGTCAAAAAACAGCAAAAGACATTTAACCGCAGTTGGCTATAATATCGGGCACTTGAAATACACCAGGTTAAAGGAAACAGACATGAGCTTACTCAACGTCCCAGCGGGTAAAGATCTGCCGGAAGATATCTACGTTGTTATCGAAATCCCTGCTAACGCTGACCCAATCAAATACGAAGTAGACAAAGAGAGCGGCGCGCTGTTTGTTGACCGTTTCATGTCTACCGCGATGTTCTATCCGTGCAACTACGGCTACATCAACCACACCCTGTCTCTGGACGGTGATCCGGTTGACGTGCTGGTCCCAACGCCATACCCACTGGAGCCAGGTAGCGTTATCCGTTGCCGCCCAGTTGGCGTGCTGAAAATGACCGATGAGTCTGGCGAAGACGCGAAGCTGGTTGCCGTGCCGCACACCAAACTGAGCAAAGAGTACGATCACATCAAAGATGTGAACGACCTGCCAGAACTGCTGAAAGCGCAGATCACTCACTTCTTCGAGCACTACAAAGATCTCGAGAAAGGCAAATGGGTGAAAGTTGACGGTTGGGACAACGCCGAAGCTGCTAAAGCAGAAATCATTGCTTCTTTCGAACGCGCTGCTAAGAAGTAAGTAGCCAGCCCGAAAGAAAAAACACCGCCTGAGGGCGGTGTTTTTGTTTCGGCTTCTCGCCCACCAGCTAGCTGGTGGGCAAAAAAAACGGCCACGTGTTGGCGTGGCCGCTTAGGTTTGCTTAGTTCTTTTCTCGATCCAGCCAGTTACCGCTGTCGATGCGGGTTAACCCCTCCACCGGGCGCTGGTAGACGTACATCCACGCGCCGCCGTAAGGTGTCTGAATCAGCTGACGGCTGTACTCGCCCCCTTTGGTGCGCAGCGCGTCAAGCTCGGAAAGCGTGGAGGCATCTATTCGGTAAACTTCTCCCAATACCACGCCCTCTCCCGGCACGGCGCCTGGATAATGCCCAAGGCTATACAACACGTAGTTTTCCTGCGTGTGGTCGCCCAGCCACTGGGCGTTGGTCATCCAGTGGCTGTTGCCTTGTTTGCGTCGTAAACTGCCGTAAACAAATATTCGCATTGCTAAAACTCAAACTGATAGAGCAGATCTAGTGCCTGATCTACGCCAGACACCGCTTCCAGATATAGCTTAGGCATCAGACGATAACGCAGCGTTAACGTCGCCAGAGAGTCAAAAATACCTACGCCATATTTAACCTGTAGACCCGGCAGTACATAGCCGCTGACCACCACCTGAGAGGAATCACCCACCCCTGCGGTGTCGAGCGCCAGATTGCTTACGCCAAACGTCTCGCCGATTTTACCCACAACCTGACCACTTTGTGCAACCCCCAGACCCACAAGCATTGACGTCATCGCGTCGCCATCGTTGCCGGAGGTATCTAAACCCTGGCCACGAAGCAGGTAGGACAAGGCTTCCTGCTGCGACATCGCCGGGTCAGAGAATATTTCAGCTTTTGGCTCATCTGCAGGCCCCGTCACACGAACGCCCGCCGTCACGCTGTTTTCGGTAGAGTCAGGGTTACGAATAGCTTCAATATTCAGGTATGGGTTATCCGGTGGACCAGAGAACAGCAGCTCACCTTTGCGGACGATAAGATCCTGGCCGTACGCGTGGAAGCGCCCTTGTGGAATGTTTATCTGCCCGTTAAGCCCCAGGCCCTGCTTGTCCTGAACCATTTTCAGATCGCCGGTCAGGCGTGCTTTCAGGCCGAACGCATCCAGCCGCACATTATTACCGACGTGAATTGTCAGGTTGCTGTTGATAGGGATCCCGGCGGACTGTGGATTAACCGGTTTAAGGTCTTTATCCAGCATGACTTCGTCGCTGGATACGCCCACGGCACTCTCCGGCACGTCATGCACCACGATACGCGCCCACGGCACATCAACATTCCCGTTAAGGGTAAACAGGCTCGGCGTCGCCACAAACTCGATATCCGGAGACACATCCAGACGTACCATCGGCGGCACGGTAATACGCACTTTACTGCCCTTCGCGGCAACTCGCGCGCGCCAGTTGTCGATTTGCGTCCAGTCGGCATCGCCGCTTAACACAATCTGCCCCTGTTTTGTACGTACCACACCCTGTAGCGTTGAATTCATCCCGTTGAAGTTCATGGCAATCTGGCTTGGCTGCATGTCGAACGGCATAAAGTTGCCTTCGACGTCGACGCCATTAAGCTGCATTTGCCCGAACATCTGCGGCCGCTCAAGGTTCCCTCCCAGGCGTAGGTTCGCGTTCAGCGTCCCGTCGGCCTTTTCGCCCTTCGAGAAGATAGCGTTGGCAATGGCCAGAGAGAAGTTACGAACGTTGACGTTGCCGCCGAGGTTGCGTCGCCCCTGCGGATCGGTGATTTGCACCTGGCCATCAAACTGCCCGTTATTCGCTACCTTCACCAGCCAGCCAAGCTGGGCGCGGTTATTTTTTAGTTCGGCGTTGAGGTTCAGCGTGTCGAAAGCAACCGGCAGGGTATTGCCGTTCACCACCTGCGCCACCTTCACGCCGCGCCCGCTGAGCGTCACCTGGCCCTGCGGCAGGCCTCCGGCCTCGCTGTCCCAGCTGACGTCTGCCTTGCCGGTAAACACGCCGCTGGCCTGCGTATCCGCCGGCATCACCGGTTTCAGCATGGCAAGATCGAAGCGGTTGAGGTTAACCACCGCCCGACCTTTCGCTCCGGCGTCGATGGTTTGCGGTACGCAAAGCTCGGCGTTCGGGTTCACCCAGCAGTGCGGGCCAATCGCGATTTTCTGTTCTTTGTTACGGAAGTCCAGCGTCAGGTCACGGTTAAGCGCCCACGGCCCCACCGGCGTATCAAAGCGGGTATCGCTTAGCTTGCCACGCCAGCGCTCTTCATTGCGATCGAAGCTACCGCTCAGGTTGAGACGCCCGGAAACCGGCTCTCCCTGAACGCGCAGCTGAAGCTGATGTTGTTTCTCATCGCCTTTTGTGTCCAGGGTGACCAGGTCAACCTTCACGCCCGGTTGAGCCACTCGCTCTACGCGCAGGTTGAGGTTACCGGCGATTTGGTCGCTCGATTTCACATCGCCTTTAAGCAGAACCCGGGCGATCGTCAACTCCTGCCAGCGCAGGCTGTTTGCGGTCAGGTCAGCCAGCAGCTGCGGGGCTTTCACGTCACCGCGAACCTTCACGATACCTTTCGCCGTACCGCCAAGCCCCGGCAGGGCGTTGTCCAGGTTCGGGGCATTAATGTTGGCGTCCAGGTTCAGCTCTTTCTCACCCAGCTCCCCTTTGACGTCCACCGTATTGCGACCCAGTTCCAGATGCAGACCCGGAACCTTCCACTGCATATAATTGTTGCCCTGCAGCGTGCCCTGAACGTTGACCTTATTCTGCTTCACGTTACCGGCAAGCTTCAGCTCAGGAATATCCAGCTGCCAGCTTCCACCATACAGGCTGCCGCGGGTTTTGATATTGCCGTCAAGCTTCGCCGGCCAGTCCGGGAACTGTTTCGCAGTATTGATCCCGGCCAGCGTTAATTCGCCGCGCCAGCTGATCGCTTTGCTCCAGTCCACCAGCGCTTTCAGGTCGGTGTTGCCCTGCAGGGCAGCCACGCGCAGCTTATCGAGGCTAAACTGCTGCTCGTTGCCTTTGCCGTCCAGCGTGATGGTGGCAGGCGGCACCTGTTCTCCCTTCACGGCGGTACTGAATGCGAGCTTGTAGTCGGTCATTTTGCCGGTCAGGCGTAACTTAAGATTATCAGCCTGATATTGCTTCGCGCCGGTCAGCGGCCAGTAAAGCTGCTTGCTGTCTACCTCGACATTCAGCGGCAGTCCGGCTTCGGCAAGCCGGGTTTGGGCATTCAGCTGCATCCCCACCGGGCCGGAAAGATTGACGCCCACTTTCAGCTCATCCCGCAGCGCGCCGCCCACCGTCATCTTCACCTTTTCGCCTTTCAGCGGCTCAATGTTCAGCGTGCTGTTGAGCGTTAAATCAACCGGCCAGTTGTCGCGCAGCTGGGCGCTGCCGGTGGCGTTCACCAGCCCCTGAGAGGAGTCCACATCCAGCGCATCCAGCTTCAGGTTGCCGTCGATGCTGCTCACTTTCAGCAGCAGCGAGTTGACCATCAAATCCGTATCGCCGGTCAGGCGCAGGCGCGCTCCGCGGAATTCCTGAATATTCAGGTTCACCGGCAAATTAACG
This sequence comes from Cedecea sp., assembly GCF_036500665.1. Classification (NCBI taxonomy): domain Bacteria; kingdom Pseudomonadati; phylum Pseudomonadota; class Gammaproteobacteria; order Enterobacterales; family Enterobacteriaceae; genus Cedecea; species Cedecea sp. The sequence continues at coordinate 21,218 of NZ_DASYBS010000062.1, read as the reverse complement.
TCGGTCATTTCCGGCAGCAGCGGCTTCTCAAACAACTTTTTGAGCGTTTCACCCAGCGGCGCTTCTTCCGGCTGAGGGTTCTGGATCTTCGGCTCAACAATCTCTTCTTTTGCCACCTGCGCCGCCTTCGGCAGGGCAATCAGCAGCCCTTCAAGGTTAGTTGGCGTCAGCGTCAGGTTGCGCTGCTCCCAGGTCAGGCCGCTGGAGAAATCCATCACCGAAACGGTAGTGTCATCAATTTTCACATTGACGTTGTTAAGCGCCACGCGGCTCAGGGTAATCGGGTACGGCGTAGAGAGATTCAGCGGGCCGCTGTCCTCTTCCTGCACCGGGGCAGACGGCGGCATTTTTTTCGTGTCGACCGCGACATCCACATCTTTCAGCGAGAAATCATTCACGCACAGGCTGCTGTGCCACAGGCAGTTAAGCTCAACGGCGAGATGAACCTCGCCCGCACGTACCGCGACGCCAGGCTGCTCATAGCGCAGGTTTTTCAGCGTCAGATTGCGCCACCCGCCGTCAACCTGAGCGATATTCAGCCCCGGCACCCAGCGATTAGCGCCTTTAAACAGCAAATGCAGGCCAGGCGTAGTCCCTACCAGGAAACCGACTGTCGCGATCAGCAGCACAATCACAGCCAGCACCGCGAGGCTTATTTTCTTCCAGCGACTCATAGTTCAGGCCCCAAACCGATGTAAAACTGTAAACCGTGCTCTTCCTTGTCACCCACCGGTACCGCGAAGTCGAGCTTGATAGGCCCAACCGGGGACTGCCAGCGCACGCCAACGCCTGCGCCGGTTTTGAAGTTGCTTCGTTTGATGTCGTTCACCGCTTCACCGGAGTCAACGAACGCCGCGCCCCACCATTTGCCGGTCACGTTGTACTGATACTCCAGCGAGCCGGTCGCCAGTTTGGAGGCCCCGGTTAACTTGCCGTTGCTGTCCTCCGGCGAAATAGATTTGTATTTGTAGCCGCGAATGCTGCGGTCGCCCCCGGCGAAGAAACGCAGATCCGGCGGCACTTTTTTAAAGTTGTTGGTTTCAATCCAGCCGAGATTGCCGCGTACCACAAAGCGATGTTTTTCATACAGCGAGCGGATCCAGACGTTTTGCGCCTGGAACACGCCAAAATCGACGTCGGAACCCCAGGTCGTATTGGAGACATCAATCGAGTAGCGCTGGGAGTCGCCCCATGTAGGCATCAGGCCGCCGCGCGAGCGAGTGCGGTTCAGGCTGACGCCAGGATAAAGCAGCATCGTCGTGTTAGTGACGTCTGCCTGGGTAAAGTGGTCCAGGCTCCAGCGCAGGTTAACCGCGCGCTGCCAGCCGCTCGACATATCCCAATAGCGGGACAGCGCCACGGTGGTGGAGTCTGATTTGGTGTCGTTGAGATCGGTGCGCTTAAAACCGCCCTGCACCAGGTAATATTGCTCCAGCGGGCTTTTCAACAGCGGCACTTTATAGCTGAAGTCGAGCGTTTGCTCAGGCCCGGAGAGGCTGGTGCTGGTCGTCAGGCTGTGGCCATACGAGTTCATCCACGGCTTTTTCCAGCTCGCCTTTACGCGCGGGCCAACGTCCGTGGAATACCCGACCCCAGTTTCAATGGTATTTTCGGTTCGCGGCGTCACCACGCCCTGCAGCGGCAGGACTTTAGTCTGGCGGGACTTTTCAAACTCGGGCGCCACCACCACGGAGTTAAACCAGCCCGTGGCCGACAGCCGGCGGTTCAGCTCGGCCAGATCGCTTGACTGGTAATAATCGCCCTGCTTAAAAGGCACCAGATTTTGCAGGTACTCTTCGCGAATCTGCGAGCCTTCAAAAGTCACCGCGCCAAAACGGTAGCGCTCACCGCTGTCATAATCGATATCCCAGAAAGCCTGATGTCTGTCGAGAGAGACGCCCAGCTGGCTTTTACGGAAATCGCTGTCGAAGTAGCCCTTACGCAGCGCAATACTGGAGAGGCTTTTCTTGAAGTTATCGTAATCCGCATGGTCGAGGACGGTGCCGATTTTTGGCCGCTTGGGCAGCAGCGCCAGATAGTCTTTATCGGCACGCGCGCCTCCACGTAAAATCACGTCTGTGCCGCCAATTAACACCGGCTGCCCGGCATCTACTTTGGCAAGCAAAACCTGGCGCCCCCCGTTTTGCGGGGGAGGGTTGAGCGTGAAATTAATGGTCGGTTCGTAGTAACCCAGCGCTTTGAGCCCAGCACGAATAGCGTCATCGACGCGCGCCTGGAAGCGACGGTCCGGCGTCACTTCATCGCTTTCAATGGTTGAAAGCTGGGCACGTACGTTCTTTTGCAGGTCACCGCTGAGCCCCTCAACCTGCAAACGTACGTTCGCGGCGTTTGCCCATGTGCTCGCTACACATAGGCTCGTAATACATAAAGTACGGATTCCTGGCACGTTTTCTCCTGAATATCCTTGTTCCCACCCCTGGAAGGAAACGTCATTACCGCTCCGCGGATTAACAAAACCCTAACAACGAGGGTTGAAAATATCTCACTAGCCTAAATATTTCTTATAAGTAATGTAGTCTTATAACTCGGGTGTATTGTCTGCAATTGCAGCGCCGATGACAACCGCTCGCTTTTTTACCGATTTTCGGGAGAATCAACACCATGCATCTGTTCGAAAAAACTGATCCTGTAACCCAGGCTGACGCGCTTCCAGGCCGCAATACACCTATGCCTGTCGCGACGCTTCATGCGGTGAACGAACACTCTATGACAAATGTACCAGATGGGATGGAAATCGCCCTGTTTGCAATGGGTTGTTTTTGGGGCGTAGAGCGCTTGTTCTGGGAAATTCCGGGCGTTTACAGCACCGCAGCTGGCTACAGCGGCGGCTACACGCTAAACCCAACCTACCGCGAAGTGTGCAGCGGCCAGACCGGTCATGCGGAAGCCGTGCGCGTGGTTTATGACCCGCGCGTTGTCAGCTATGAGCACCTATTACAGGTGTTCTGGGAAAACCACGATCCGGCACAGGGCATGCGCCAGGGCGGCGACGTCGGTACCCAGTACCGCTCCGCCATTTATCCCCTGACGCCAGAGCAGGACAAAGCCGCTCACGCCAGCCTTGAACGCTTCCAGGCCACCATGGATGCCGCCGGTGATAAGCGCAAGGTCACCACCGAAATCGCCAACGCGGGTCCGTTCTATTACGCAGAAGATGACCACCAGCAATATCTGTATAAAAATCCGCACGGCTACTGCGGCATTGGCGGCATCGGCGTCTGCCTGCCGCCTCAATAATCTTCACGATAAGAGCCAGTCAACCGACTGGCTTTTTCTTTAGCGTCGTTAACCAAAGCCCACCCACGCCTTCTGATTATTCACGTCAAGCGTTGCTGAGGTATGTCCGTTTCCGAGGCTTGCCATGCTGATATTGTTTGCCACGCCGTGTTTGTTCAGCGCTGCCAGCATCGCCCGCACATTACCCGCCGAACCCTGATCGTTCGCCCCTACCAGGAACACCTCGGTTTTCCGCGCCGACGGCTGCAAATGCCGGGACAGCATATCCTCAAGAGGAATGCCGCCTGAGCCGCTGCGCTGCGGGTTGTCCATATGTAAAGCCAGGCTTTTCCCATCCTGCACGATCATTGCCGCCAGGCAAGGCGCCAGGTCTGTTGTGAACAGCGCGGTTTTCTGACGGGGCGGCTGCTGAATCACCTGAGCACGGTTATTTCCCTGGGCGAAAAACTGCAGCTTGTATCCCTCATCCGCAAAACGTTCGTGCGAGCGGCGAAACGGCACGCCCTGGTTTTGCTGATTCATCGCCAGCTGCAGCGTTTGCAGGGAACCAAGCTGTAACAACGCTTTGGCCGGGAAAGCTTGCAGCGGGTTACCGGACACATTCAGATGTTTGAGGTGCGTCAGCGCGCCCAGCGACTCGGGTAATGCCGTCAGCCCCCGTTCACTCAGATCTAATGACTCGTTGCGGCACTGAAAGTTATTCATTATTTCGCTGCAGGCGGCCGCTCGTGCCTTCCCCTCTTCGACGGTGGGCGCAGCGGCAGCCCAGCTTTTAAGCGCGCCATGCAAATCGCTTGTGTGCAGGCCGGACGAAGCGGCTTTAACCGCCGCCGTTGAAGGTACGCTGGTGGAAGGCGACATGCCCGCAGGACGTAGCGCGCCAGGATTAATATGCATAGTTTGACTCCAGAATGGACTGCCAGTATGTGGACGTAATAGACCGACCTGTTCCCCAGAACAGAGCCATCGTTACACCTGCTGCTCTGCTGCATTCAGGGATGTCGTCGGTTGCCGGTTTAATGCTGCCTGTAGCTGATGCCCAACCCACCCCGCCGCCGAGTTCACGGCCGCTGGCACCTTTTCCTGAAGCGCCTGCGTCATTTTGCCTGCCGCTGCGTCCGCGAGAATTTCCGCCGCAGGAACGGCGAAGAATACCGGAGCAGAAGCCACAACGTTTGCAGCATGGCTAATGGCGCTTAGCGAGGCGGCATTAATTCTGGGGCTGGCGCTGGCAATTGCGCCGCCGATGATGCTGCGCAGAGCAGTCACGCCCGCAAAACCCCCGGCAAGCATCGCGGTTTTACCGAGACCGGGCGCAGAAAACACATTCCTTACCGCCCCCAGGCTATCGGTTGCAATATCCAGCGGCAGCCTTACCATGCGCTGAGCGGCATTTTTTGCCGTATCGCTCACCACATGCGTATTTTTAAGCTCGGTAAATTTCTGCTGCCAGTCGTTGCGCCCCAGCAAATACTCTGGCCCCGTACGCCCCTTACTTTCATCCACCGCATGCAAAATGGCATTCATCGCGCCCCCCGCCACCAGCCCTCCCGCAGCGGAAAGCCAGGTATCGGCCTCCCCGGCCACTTTCGCCCCCGCTAAATGCGTGAGCGTTGCCGCCGTAGCCAGGCGCGCCAGGTTGCGTGCAGAATAGGTCTGAATTGCCAGCCCGGTTTCCGCCACCGTCGTCAGCAGCCCGGGCTTTGTCTCTTTTACGGCCTCACGCATCGCCGGATGCAGGTCACTGTCTTTGGCTGAAAGCCAGGGATTCGTCGCCGTTGCTCGGTTAAGCAGCGTGGTGCCAATGGTGTCGGCAATGCTGGACTGCAGGCCTGCATGGAGGCCAATTTCCGCGGCGGTATGGGCAAAAGTGCTCAGTAGCGGCACTTTATCGTAGGCGACCGACGCTACCGCAAACGGGATCGCCCGCACGGCCCCTCGCGCCACTTGACCTAGCCTGTCCAACTGATGGCCTTTGCCCAGCACAGCCTCAATGGATGCGGGCGTTTCCCCCATTTTGTGGAGCTCACGGGTTCTCGACTCGATCAGGGCGTGCATTTCAGCATGATTATCGCCGCTAATGTGCTTGCCAAATAGCGCACCAAGCTTGTGATGAATAGCAGCTTCGTTTGCAGAACCATAAACGCTATCGCCAACAAAATGCAGGCTTTCGTGCGCGCTAACGGCGGCAGAGGTGGCAACAGACGCGCTGGAAGCAATCGACGCAGGACGCTGGCCGCTATGTTCCGGTAAGAGAGGAAGCTCCGCAGCATGCCTGTGCGCGGAAGTAACGGAATTGACCATGTGAACGCTCTCCTGATATTGGGCTAACCAGTCAGGTGGGTGGAAAAAGGAAGGAAAGAGTTCCGGGGTACCGAAGATGCCGCTAATCGCTCACAAAGCAGGCTAAATGTTGCGTGCCTTTTATCAAAAATCTTATTAAGAAAAATGCAGCTTCCGGCAGGTTAAATTACACCCTCTGGCAGCATATCCCTTCCTTACGCTATACTACCCGTTGAATTTGCTGGCTCGTTCACAAAAGCGGCCAGCATTTCTTGTGTTTGACCCCATAGATTTTTCAACTTTCCCTTCCGAGGATCTGGCCACAACAGCCGGATAAATTATGTTAAACAGTATTTTGATAATACTTATTCTTATTGCTATCAGTGCCTTCTTCTCTGTCTCTGAGATCTCGCTTGCCGCCTCCCGTAAAATCAAACTTAAGCTGCTGGCCGATGAAGGCAACGTTAACGCGCAGCGTGTGCTGAAGATGCAGGAAACGCCGGGCATGTTCTTTACCGTGGTGCAGATTGGCCTGAACGCCGTGGCTATTCTCGGCGGTATCGTCGGCGATGCGGCATTTTCACCCGCGTTTAAAATGCTGCTGGAACGCTTTCTGTCTCCGGAGCTTGCCGATCAGCTCAGCTTTATTATTTCGTTCACCCTCGTCACCAGCCTGTTCATTCTGTTTGCAGACCTTACTCCGAAACGCATCGGTATGATTTCGCCCGAAACGGTTGCTTTGCGAATCATCAACCCGATGCGCTTCTGTCTGTTTGTCTTCAGACCTCTGGTGTGGTTCTTCAACGGTCTGGCGAACGTTATCTTCCGCATCTTCAAGCTGCCGATGGTGCGTAAAGACGACATCACGTCCGACGACGTTTATGCGGTATTTGAAGCTGGTGCACTGGCGGGCGTGCTGCGTAAGCAGGAACATGAATTGATCGAAAACGTGTTTGAACTTGAATCACGCACCGTACCGTCTTCCATGACCTCGCGCGAAAACGTTATCTGGTTCGACTTACATGCCGATGAGCAAAGCCTGAAGTCCACCATCGCCGAGCATCCTCATTCCAAGTTCCTGGTGTGTAATGGCGATATCGATCACGTCGTCGGCTATGTTGACTCTAAAGAGTTGCTGAACCGCGTTCTGGGTAACCAAAGTATGGCGCTCAACAGCGGCGTGCATTTGCGTAATGCGCTGATTGTCCCGGATACACTGACGCTGTCCGAAGCGCTGGAAAGCTTCAAAACCGCCGGTGAAGACTTTGCGGTTATCATGAATGAGTACGCGCTGGTGGTGGGTATCATCACCCTGAACGACGTGATGACCACCCTGATGGGTGACCTGGTTGGCCAGGGAATGGAAGAGCAGATTGTTGCCCGTGACGAGAACTCGTGGCTGGTTGAGGGCGGTACGCCAATTGATGACGTGATGCGCGTGCTGGATATCGACGAGTTCCCACAGTCCGGCAACTACGAAACCATCGGCGGGTTCATGATGTTTATGCTGCGTAAGATCCCGAAACGTACCGACTCGGTGAAATTCTCCGGCTACAAGTTTGAGGTGGTGGATATCGATAACTACCGTATCGATCAGCTGCTGGTGACGCGCATCGACAATAAGCCGGTGTCGCTTGCGCCAAAACTCCCTGACGGCGAAGAACCACAAGAACAGTAATTCCCCAGAAACACTAACGGCCCCTTTTGGGGCCGTTTTATTTTACGTTCATCTATGGGACTAGCCCATATCCGCCTGCAAACGCATTACCTGGCGGTTCACCTCGGACATCACCGAGTAGTGCTGCTTATCCTTAACCTTCGGGATAAGGATTTTGCCCTTATCAAATTCGAAAGCGCCAACGTCCTTGATATACAACCGTCCACGAAACAGGATCTTCACGTACTTCGCCACCTGAAGGGGGTTGTAACGTTGGAAAATTTTCATTGTTCTTTACTCCTGCATGTTAACGCCTCTGCGAGCTACATTTGGCTCGACAAGATGAGGCGAAAAATTTTGGTGCTCGAAAACTATAGTCGAGATACTGAAGGACACCTAGTGTGTATAAGTTTTTTTACTAAAAGATTACAAACTTTCAGAGTAATCGTTTAAATTGTAAAAAATATCAGCGTAAGCCTTCAAATTTCAGGGTTATGTGCGTCAGCCCGCAAACTGGCACTTTGATTGCGGGACAGAGCCTTATTCAGCACATATGCTTAATGCATCGACTGAAGTGGTCGGATCACCTGCCAACAATAATAAGGAGCCACCTATGACCCTGCGCAAAACGCTGGCGCTGTCTCTGCTGTTGCTGCCGTTTATGGCCTCAGCCCACAACTTTGAAAATAACCAGCGAGTCTCCCCGATTGGTATTACCGATAAGGGCGAGCTGGTGCTGGATAACAGTAAGTTTAGTTATAAAAACTGGAATAGCGCGCAGCTCCCTGGGAAAGTGAGAGTCCTGCAGCATATTGCCGGCCGCTCCAGTGCGAAAGAAGAAAACGCGACGATGGTCGAGGCCATCAAAGCGGCAAAGTTCCCGCACGATAAGTACCAGACCACAACCATCGTCAATACCGATGACGCAATCGTCGGTACCGGCATGTTCGTGCGCAGCAGCATCGAAAGTAATAAGAAGGCGTTTCCTTGGTCGCAGTTTATCGTCGACGGTAACGGCGTAGCGGCCAAAGCCTGGAAACTTGAGCAGGGTGGTTCAGCCATCGTGGTGCTGGATAAAGAAGGCCGGGTTCAGTTCGCCAAAGATGGCCCGCTAACCCAGCAGGAAGTGCAGCAGGTGATTAACCTGCTGCAGGGGCTACTCAGTAAATAGAAACCCGGAAGCCGGGGTTAAGGAATGATTCGCGCGGGGTATAATCAAGCGGCTTGCCCTGCCAGTCATGAACGTGCGCCCCGGCGGCCACCGCCACAGCATGCCCCGCGGCGGTATCCCAGATATTGGTTGGCCCAAAGCGCGGGTAAAGCTGGGCCTGGCCGTCGGCCACCAGGCAGAACTTCAGCGATGAACCAATGGCCGTGGTCTGATGCTCTCCCATCTGCTGAAGATACTCTTTCAGTTCGGTGTCATTCGCAGCATGCGAGCGGCTCACGACGACCCGTGGCGGGCGGGCGTCACGAACGTGAATTTGGTTACGCACGCCGCACTCTTCCTTCCACGCCTTCCCTTCCGCCGCGCTGTACATAATTTTCAGCACCGGCGCATAGACCACGCCCATCACAGCCTTACCTTGTTCGATAAGCGCGATGTTAACGGTGAACTCGCCGTTACGCTTGAGGAACTCTTTTGTGCCGTCCAGCGGGTCAACCAGCCAGTAGCGCTGCCAGCTTTGGCGAGTTTCCCATGACTGCGGATCTTCTTCCGACAGCACCGGTATGTCTGGCGTTAACGCCTGCAGCCCTTTAAGAATAATTCCATGAGCGGCGAGATCCGCCGCCGTGACCGGCGAGTCATCTGACTTATGGGTAGCTTCCAGCGGCTTCTCGCCTTCATAGACCTGCATGATGGCGGCGCCCGCTTCCTGCGCCAGTTGGCAAATTTGTTCTAACATTCTCCACCTCATGTTGTGTGGCTACACGCTGCACCGAGCGAATAACTTATTGTTTTACTTATATCTCATTGCACCACGATGCGCTATCTGTGAAGCATTTCCGGTTTAGTACTCCATATTTCTGGCAGACTTCACAAAATTGTAAGCAACAGTCTGTATATACATTGCCCTTTGTGGCGTACCTCTAAAAAGGACATTTAACATGATTAAGTTTAGCGCAACGCTTCTGGCGACGCTGATAGCCGCCAGCGTCAATGCGGCAACCGTTGACCTGCGGATCATGGAAACGACCGATCTGCACAGCAATATGATGGACTTCGATTACTACAAAGATACGCCGACTGAGAAGTTCGGTCTGGTACGTACCGCAAGTTTAATCAATGCCGCACGCGGCGAAGTCACCAACAGCGTGCTGGTGGATAACGGCGACATTATTCAGGGCAGCCCGCTTGGGGATTACGCGGCGGCAAAGGGCCTTAAAGCGGGAGAAATTCATCCGGTCTATAAAGCGCTGAATACGCTCGACTATACCGTCGGCAACCTGGGTAACCACGAGTTCAACTACGGCCTGGACTTCCTGCACAAAGCACTCGCAGGCGCGAAGTTCCCGTACGTTAACGCCAATATCATCGACGCAAAAACCAATAAACCGATGTTCACGCCGTACCTGATTAAAGAAACCGAAGTCAAAGACAAAGATGGTAAAAAACAGACGCTGCGCATCGGCTACATCGGCTTCGTTCCGCCGCAAATCATGACCTGGGATAAAGCGAACCTGACCGGCAAAGTGACGGTGAACGACATCACCGAAACCGCACGGAAATACGTGCCGGAAATGCGCCAACAGGGTGCGGATGTCGTGGTAGTCATTGCCCACTCGGGGCTTTCCAGCGATCCTTATCAGGCGATGGCCGAAAACTCGGTTTACTACCTCAGCCAGGTGCCCGGCGTGGACGCCATTATGTTCGGCCACGCTCATGCCGTGTTCCCGGGGAAAGATTTTGCCAATATTAAAGGGGCCGACATCGAAAAAGGCACCCTCAATGGCATTCCTGCCGTGATGCCGGGCATGTGGGGCGATCATCTCGGCGTGGTGGATCTGGTGCTGAACAACGACTCCGGCAGCTGGAAAGTCACCGGCAGCAAGGCCGAAGCACGGCCGATTTATGACAGCGTAGCTAAAAAGTCGCTGGCCGCAGAAGACGAGAAGCTGGTGAAAGTACTGGAACACGATCACAACGCAACTCGTGAATTTGTCAGCAAGCCGGTCGGCAAGTCAGCGGACAACATGTACAGCTATCTGGCGCTGGTGCAGGACGACCCTACCGTTCAGGTGGTGAATAATGCGCAGAAGGCCTACGTCGAGAAATACATTCAGGGTGACCCGGATCTTGCCAACCTGCCGGTACTCTCCGCCGCAGCACCGTTCAAAGTGGGCGGACGTAAAAACGATCCGGCCAGCTTCGTTGAAGTAGAAAAAGGCCAGCTGACCTTCCGCAATGCCGCCGATCTCTACCTTTACCCAAACACGCTGGTGGTGGTGAAAGCGACCGGCAAAGAAGTAAAAGAGTGGCTGGAATGTTCCGCCGGGCAGTACAACCAGATCGACGTGAACAGCGCTAAGCCTCAGGAACTGATCAACTGGGACGGCTTCCGTACCTATAACTTCGACGTCATCGACGGCGTGAACTACCAGATTGACGTTAGCCAGCCGGCCCGCTACGACGGCGAATGCCAAATAGTGAACCCGAAGGCAGAGCGCATCAAAGATCTGACCTTCAAGGGCAAACCTATCGATCCGAACGCGGTCTTCCTGGTGGCGACCAATAACTATCGCGCCTACGGCGGCAAGTTTGCCGGCACCGGCGACAGCCACATCGCTTTTGCTTCACCGGATGAAAACCGCTCGGTACTGGCCAACTGGATAGGCGCTCAGGGCGAAATTCACCCTGCCGCAGACAACAACTGGCGTCTGGCGCCGATAGCCAGCAAGCAGCCGCTGGATATCCGCTTTGAAACCTCGCCAACCGACAAAGCCGCCGCCTTTATCAAAGAAAAAGGGCAATACCCAATGAAAAAAGTCGCTAACGACGACATTGGCTTTGCTATCTACCAGCTTGATTTAAGCAAGTAAGTCTCAGGCGTCCCGTTTTTCGCGGGACGCCATCACCTGCGGCAAATTCTCTTCTATCCAGTCGGCCAGCGCGGCCACTTTATCGGCAATTTCATGCCCCATCGGCGTCAGCGTGTACTCCACGTGCGGCGGCACAACCGGGTAAGATTTGCGATCTACAAAACCGTCCGCTTCCAGCCATTGCAGCGTCTGCGCCAGCATCTTCTCGCTCACGCCGCCCATCTTGCGCCTTAAATCGCTGAACCGATGAGTGCCGTCCTGTAATGCCACTAGAATTAAAACACCCCAGCGGCTGGTCACGTGCTTCAGCACGTCCCGCGACGGGCATTTATCGCTAAACAGGTTGCCGTTGCGCAATTGCTCGCCCAGCGTCATGGGCGCTTCGCTGATTTCACTCATTTAACACTTACCTTTTTGTGCGTACTTACTAAAAGTTAGTTATGGTGTTAGTGTGACACAACTTGTTCGAAACATCACCCAGGAGATTGATCATGATTGCGATTACCGGCGCATCCGGCCAGCTAGGCCGCCTTGTGATTGAAGATTTACTGAATACGGTGAAAGCCGAAGAGATTGTGGCCGTGGTGCGTAACCCGGCCAAAGTAGAAGAGTTTGCCCGCCGAGGCGTGCAGGTTCGTGCGGCGGATTACGGCGACGTGTCAGCCCTGGCGAAGGCTTTCTCCGGCGTAGAAAAAGTGCTGTTGATCTCCTCCAGCGAGGTAGGTCAACGAGCCGTTCAGCACAGCAATATTATTGCCGCAGCAAAACAAGCGGGCGTTAAGCTCATCGCCTACACCAGCCTGCTGCATGCCGACAAATCGCCGCTGGCCCTTGCCGAAGAACACATCGTCACCGAGCAACAGCTTAAAGAGTCCGGCGTACCGTTCGTGCTGCTGCGTAACGGCTGGTATACCGAAAACTATCTGGCCAGCGTACCGCCGGCTATTCAGCATGGCGTGTTTATCGGCAGTGCCGGGGAAGGCAAAATCGCCTCCGCTACGCGAGCAGACTACGCGGCCGCAGCGGCTAAAGTACTGACGCTGGATAACCAGGCGGGCAAAGTTTACGAGCTGGCGGGCGATCGCGGCTGGACGCTGGCCGAGCTGGCGGCGGAAGTAAGCCAGCAAAGCGGCAAACCTGTGGTTTATCAGAACCTGGACGAAGCCGATTTTAAAGCTGCACTTCAGGGCGCTGGCCTGCCGGAAGGTTTCGCGGCGCTGCTGGCAAACTCCGATGCAGGCGCGGAAAAAGGCGGACTGTTTGACGACAGTCACCAGCTCAGCAAACTGATTGGCCGCCCAACGACCTCGCTCAGCGATAGCGTCAAAAGCACCCTCTAGTTGTTAAAAATTGGTTAATAACTAGCCCTGCACGCGGACATCTCTATAATAACGGGAGAGTCCGCGTGGAGAGAAAGAGCGTGCAGGGAGTTCCCGAGCAGTTTAGCGATGAGAGAGACAGCGCCCAGTTCCGGCATTTGCCGCAGCTGCCAGGCGTTGAGCTTTATCACGCCCATATTGCGAAGTACGCCTTCGAGCCGCACACCCATGAAGCCTTCGGCATCGGGGCAATCACCTGGGGAGCGGAGCGCTTTCGTTACCGCGGGGAACAGCTGGTTGCGCCAACCGATTCGCTGGTTCTGATGAACCCGGACGAGCTGCATACCGGCGAAGCCGCCAGCGAAGACGGCTGGCAATACCGCATGATTTATCTGGACCCTGAGCTGCTGGAGTCGCTAACCGGGGAGAGAAGCTGGTGGTTTAACGCCGCCGTGAATCACGACCCTGCCCGCGCCCGCCAGGTTTCACAGTTTATCGCGGGCCTGTGGCAGGCCGAAGACACGCTGACCCAGCAGGGGCTGCTGCTGAACCTCGTCGAGGCTTTTCGCCCCTATGCCCGACATCTGCCCGGACTCCAGGAGGCGGCCAACCGCTTCACCCTGGTGCGCGAGTTTCTCTACGATAACTATATGCACACCATCACCCTTGAAGATTTAGCGTCGCTGGTTTCCCTTAGCCCTTACCATTTTCAGCGGCAATTCAAAGCCTGCTATCACGTCACCCCGCATCAGATGCTGATGGCTATCCGCCTTTGGCACGCCAAGCAGTTCCTCACCGGCGGCATGCCTGCCGCTCAGGTTGCCGCCGCCAGCGGCCTGACGGACCAGGCGCACCTGACCCGCGCGTTTGCCCAGCGCTACGGCATTACCCCCGTTCGTTACCAAAAGCAGGTCACCCGCTAACAAGACAGCAACCTGGTACAATACGCCGTCGCGCAGCCCCCCTACACTGCCGCTAAATTGTGTTGTTGCAGGAAATGAAGATGTTAAGTGGTGTGCTGTATGCCCTGCTGGCGGGGCTGATGTGGGGATTAATTTTCGTTGGGCCAATTATTGTCCCGGACTACCCGGCGGCCCTGCAGTCGACCGGGCGTTATTTAGCCCTTGGGCTGATTGCTCTTCCCATCGCCTGGCTTGGGCGTAAACGCCTGCGCGAGCTGAGCCGCCAGGACTGGTTTACCGCCCTGAAGCTCTCGAGCGTGGGTAACCTGATTTATTACGTTTGCCTGGCGAGCGCCATCCAGCGTACCGGGGCACCTATCGCAACCATGATTATTGGCACGCTGCCGGTGGTTATCCCTATTTTTGCTAACCTGCTGTACAGCAAAAGGGACGGCAAGCTGCCGTGGCGGCGTCTTGCCCCGGCGCTGGTGGTGATTGCCGCCGGGCTGATCATGGTGAATACCGCCGAACTTCGCGGCGAGCAGGCCGATTTCAGCTGGTGGCGCTACGTAAGCGGTATTCTGCTGGCGTTTGTTTCGGTTGCCTGCTGGGCCTGGTATGCCCTGCGCAATGCCCGCTGGCTGCGTGAGAATCCGGAGAAAAATCCCATGATGTGGGCAACGGTTCAGGGGCTTTCAACGCTGCCGTTTTCGCTTATCGGCTATATCGGCGTCTGTATCTGGATGGGCAGCCACGATGCGGGCTTTACCCTGCCCTTCGGCCCGCGCCCGGAAGTGTTTATCACTCTGATGCTGGCGATTGCCATTCTCTGTTCGTGGCTGGGAAATCTGTGCTGGAACACGGCCTGCCAGCGCCTGCCAACGGTGATTGTCGGCCCACTGATCGTCTTTGAGATCTTAGCCGGCCTGGCTTACAACTTTATGATTCGCCAAAGCTGGCCGCCGCTGCTAACGCTGTGCGGGGTGTTATGCCTGACAATTGGCGTGATACTGTCGGTACGTTCAAAACCGGCAAAAACGACGGTAGTTCAGGTTTCCGAAGTATAAAAAAGCCGGACTTAGCCCGGCCTGAGAGAAAAAGCTCCCGGCTTAAGGTTGCCGGGAGCTTTTTAGAAGGTTTCCCAGTTCGCTTCCGAAACCGGCATCACCTGTTTTGTTTTCAACTGCGGCGCTTTCACCTGGGTGGCTTTCACCAGCACCGGGGAACTGCGATTAATTTTAAACACCGCGACCGCCTCGTTAAGGCGCGAAGCCTGCTCCTCAAGCGCAGCCGCTGCGGCCGCGGATTCTTCTACCAGCGAAGCATTCTGCTGAGTCACGCGGTCCATCTCAGCCACGGCCTGCCCAACCTGATCGATACCCCGGCTTTGTTCATCCGACGCAGAGGCAATCTCGCCCATAATATCGGTGACTCGGGTGACGGCGCTGACGATTTCCGCCATCGTTTTACCGGCCTCATTCACCAGGTCAGAACCCGCATTCACGCGCTCACCGGAGTCATCAATCAGGGCCTTAATCTCTTTTGCCGCCTGCGCGCTGCGCTGAGCAAGCGTACGCACCTCACCGGCCACCACGGCAAAACCGCGCCCCTGCTCCCCCGCACGGGCGGCTTCTACTGCGGCGTTAAGCGCCAGAATGTTGGTCTGGAAGGCAATACCGTCGATCACGCTGGTGATTTGGGCAATTTTACTTGAGCTGGTGGCAATTTCGTCCATCGTCCGCACCACGCCTTCCACCACGTTACCGCCTTTCTTCGCGGTCGTTGAGGCGTCCAGCGCAAGGCGCGAAGCCTGACGGGCGTTGTCGGCGTTTTGCTTCACCGTGGCCGTCAGTTGTTCCATGCTGGCCGCCGTTTCCTCCAGCGAAGCCGCCTGCTGTTCGGTACGGGAAGAGAGGTCATTACTGCCAGCGGAAATTTCACCGGCACCGGTATAGATGGTATCGGCACCGTCACGCACCACGCCGACCGTATTCGCCAGCGCGGCCTGCATCTCTTGCACACTGTTTGCCAACAGCGCCATTTCGTTTTTACCTCCAGCATCAATAGACTGAGTCAAATCACCTGCTGCAATGGCGCGTATATGTCCCATAACCTCATTCAGTGGCAGGAGCAAAACCCGGCGCATCGCCACCCAGCTCACTACAATCACCCCAATCACGCCGAGCATGACGACGCCGAGGATCCACAGAATCCGCTGGTAGTCGGCCTGATTATCGCGAACACCTTCGCTGGAAAGCTCCGCCTGTTCATCACGCCATTCACGGTAGACCTTCTGCATCGCAACCTGTTTCTGTTCCGCATTCTGTTTGAACATCTGCTCCAGGTTGCCCTGCGCGAGGAAGGTGTTCATTTTGGCGAGCGTGGAAGAGTAGTTGCGGTACTGCTCTTCCAGTTCATCGCTCAGGTGTGGGCGTAAACCTGGGGTATCCGGCAGCGCCTGGTATTTCTCGAAATGGCTTTGTGCCTCCGCAAGCAACGCATTGGCCGTTGCGACGAGTTCCTGGAGCTGCCCGCCGTTAATCTGGTTCGCCATGCTGCCCTGAATGCGCAGCATGCCGCGGTTCAGCGTCACACGTGCCTGATTAAGGCCGATCCAGGCATCGGTAAACTCGGCAACATTCTGGCTGGAAAGCTGGGAAACGGTGAAGTTGTTCTTGTCGTTATTGAGGGCATTGATGAAAACCGTGGCTGAGAGGAGCTGCATTAAGCCCAGCGCAATCAGTACGGTGATTAACAAGGTAATGACTTTCATTCTTTTAAACATGTATTGCCTTTTCTTATACAGGTATTGTCCAACGTCTAACTATCGGCAGCGTCCCCTGCTTATTTATGCTGCTCTTCCCAACAAACCACCATTTCTGGGGATTTTTTGTAATCATTCAGTATGTTAATGCGAAAACTTTTTTGTGATAAATGTCTCGTTATCCTTCGTGCCCCAAAAGGGTTATAGTCCCCCGATAAAGATGCATTTAAGATACACCTTATATTTCACTATGAGGACCCTGCTATGGCCTACCGCGATCAACCCCTGGGCGAACTGGCGCTGACGATTCCCCGCGCCTCGGCGCTGTTCCGTAAACTGGACCTGGATTTTTGCTGTGGCGGCAAGCAGACGCTGCTGCGCGCGGCAACACGTAAAGAACTCAATTTAGAAGAAATTGAAGCGAAGCTGGCCGCGTTAGCCGAAGAACCGGCGGAGAAAGACTGGCACACAGCCCCGTTGGCAGAAATCATCGATCATATTATTGTCCGCTTCCACGACCGCCACCGTGAGCAGCTGCCGGAGCTGATTCTGCAGGCAACCAAAGTCGAACGCGTCCATGCCGATAAGCCAAATGTGCCGAAAGGGCTGGCGAAATACCTCACCATGCTGCATCAGGAATTGAGCAGCCACATGATGAAAGAGGAACAAATCCTGTTCCCGATGATTAAGCAGGGCATGGGCACTCAGGCCGGTGGGCCAATCAGCGTGATGGAAAGCGAGCATGATGATGCGGGTGAACTGCTGGAGGTTATCAAACACACCACCAATAACGTGACGCCGCCGCCGGAAGCCTGCACGACGTGGAAAGCGATGTATAACGGAATTAATGAGCTGATTGACGATCTGATGAACCACATCAGCCTGGAGAATAACGTCCTGTTCCCAAGAGCGTTAAGTGGCGAATAACTAAGATTTTTCCCTCACTAAACCTCTCGCCCCAAAAGGGAGAGAGGTTTTTTAGCGCGTATTCTAACTCGTCTATTTCCGGATATTCGCCAGGCGTTTCTTACCGACAAACAACCAGCCAGCACCCAGCACAACGAACCACAGCGGCGTCACGATCAGCGCCTGACGGGTATCGTCTTCCAGCGTCAGCAGGACAATCACAAACACGAAGAACGCCATACACACCCAGCACATCAGCTTGCCCAGCGGCATTTTGTAGATGGACTTCTCGTGCAGGTGAGGACGCTGTTTGCGGTACACCAGGTACGAGCAAAGAATAATGGTCCAAACGAACATGAACAGGATCGCCGATACCGTCGTTATCATCGTGAACGCCGCGATCACGTTTGGATTGACGTAGAGCATTACCACGCCGCCCAGCAGGCAGATGCAGGAGAAGGTCAGCCCTTTTGCCGGCACCGCACGTTTGGAGAGCTTGGCGAACGCTTTAGGCGCTACGCCGTCCTGTGCCAGGCCGAACAGCATGCGGCTGGTCGAGAACACGCCGCTGTTCGCGGAGGAAGCAGCGGAGGTCAGCACCACAAAGTTGATGATACTCGCCGCAGCCGGCAGGCCGACCAGCACGAACAGCTCAACGAACGGGCTCTTATCCGGCACAACGGAGCTCCACGGCGTCACCGACATGATGATGATCAGCGAGAAGACGTAGAACATAATGATACGCAGCGGGATCGAGTTAATCGCGCGCGGCAGTGATTTCTCAGGATCTTTGGTTTCAGCCGCGGTGGTCCCCACCAACTCAATACCCACGAAGGCAAAGACCGCTATCTGGAACCCGGCAAAGAATCCACTGATGCCTTTAGGGAACCAGCCGCCGTCATTCCAGAGGTTGTTGAAGGAGGCCTCAACGCCTGACGGGGAATGGAAGCTGGTCAGCACCATCACCAGGCCAATGACGATCAGCGCGACGATGGCGACGATTTTGATCATCGCAAACCAAAACTCCATCTCACCGAACATCTTCACGGTGGCCAGGTTCAGGCTCAACAGCACCAGCACAACCGCCAGAGAAGCGACCCAGTCAGAAAGCCCGGGGAACCAGAACTGGGCGTAGGCGGTTATCGCTACCACGTCTGCCATGCCGGTCACCACCCAACAGAACCAGTACGTCCAGCCGGTGAAATACCCCGCCCACGGCCCTAATAAATCGGCGGCAAAATCGCTAAACGACTTATATTCAAGATTAGATAACAGTAACTCTCCCATCGCTCGCATCACGAAGAACAGCATAAAGCCGATTATCATGTAGACGAAGATGATGGACGGCCCCGCAAGGCTGATGGTTTTCCCTGACCCCATAAACAAGCCGGTGCCGATGGCACCCCCAATGGCAATTAGCTGGATATGACGGTTTGTTAAATTACGCCGCAGCGACTGCTCGGTCGGAGCCTGAGCTTCGTCCGCGACTTTGACCTGATCTACCATGTTTGTATTTTCCTGTACCTGTCTGTTTTTTCAGGCTCTACTGGCCCGTGAACTGTTTTTACGTGATGTTGTTTGCGTGATACGAGGTAAGAATCGGCGGGATAAATAATAAGCACAAGGGTAATGTTAATTTTTTGTTTTATTTGAGTGTGAAATCGCATTCACAGCGGGATATAGCTCACAAAAATACCCGTAAAACGGGTTAATGCAAGATAAAATCACGCCAGTTTATTATCAGGCAATGCAAAACCCCGCGCTCGGCGGGGTTCTGAGGACTTTACAGAATTTCCAGCAGCTCGACTTCAAAGACCAGGGCGCTGAATGGCGGGATAGAGGCACCGGCACCGCGCTCGCCGTAAGCGAGGTTGTGTGGAATAGTCAGTTCCCATTTGGAGCCGACCGGCATCAGGGTCAGCGCTTCGATCCAGCCAGCAATAACGCCGCTTACCGGGAATTCTGCCGGTTCGCCACGCTGTACGGAGCTGTCGAAAACGGTGCCATCGATAAGCTTACCGGTGTAATGCACGCGCACGTGATCTTTACGGGCAGGGATCGGGCCGGTGCCCTGAGTGATAACGCGGAACTGCAGGCCGGATTCGGTGCTGCTCACGCCCTCTTTCTCTGCGTTCTCAGCCAGGTATTTCTGACCTTCTACGGCCAGCTCTTTCTGGCGCTCGCGACGCACTTCGTCCGCGCGCTCGTGAACTTCACGCAGAGCGCGGTGTACAACGTCAACAGGAACGGCCGGGGCATTCCCTTCCAGCGCGTCACGGAGACCGGCGACCAGCGCTTCTGGCAGTAAACCTTGCAGGCCGGACTCGCTCAGCTGCTGGCCCACCTGTAAACCAATACCGTAACTTGCTTGCGCTTCGACGCTGTCAAAAGAAGGGGTTGTCATGGATTTTCCTTTCATGATGTTTAAAAGCAAGCCCGAAGCATAACAGCGTCAATCCGCAGGGTAAATGGCAATGGAGGAAAGGTGACAAATGCAAACGAAACGGGAACAATAGCTTATACGGGCGCGAAATTGCGGTTTACCGTCACGGAAACCAGGATTGCTTCAGGCATCAAACAGTTAGCGCTTATACTCTACATAATTCGAGTTGCAGTAAGGCGGCAAGGCCAGGCATCCTCAGGAGCATAGCTAACGATGTGGCTAAGTGAGCGGATGCAATCAACACAGCTGCAGCTTGAAATATGACGAGTCTATACTGGAAAAGTATTACTTCGAGGAGGGTTGCCAATGCAATTCGCAGTTAAACCATGGCTTACGCGGATTTGGCATGCACCTGATCATTTCCGCTTGATGGATCCGTTACCTCCCCTGCACCGCCGAGGCATTATTATTGGCTTTGCGCTCGTGATTCTCGGCTTCCTGTTGCCTGGCGCAGATGATACCCACCGTCCGGTCACGCGTGACGCACAGCTTTCCGTACAGTCCCAGTCGCCGATGCAGGCCGAACTCACGCCCCCTTCAAATAGCAATAATGTACCGGCCACGCCGGTTGAGCCTCAACGCCTGGAAGAGCAACCCCAGGCACCGGTGGCGAACGATAATAATGATATCGAGCAGCAGTGGCGCTCCTATCGCGTAGCCTCCGGCCAGACAATGGCCCAGCTGTTCCGCGACCATAATCTCCCGCCCGCGGATGTCTATTCCATGGCTCAGGTTGAAGGCAACAGCAAACCGCTGAGCAACCTGCAAACCGGGCAGATGGTACAGATCCGCCAGAATGCTAACGGCGTGGTGACGGGCTTAACGATAGATATAGGCAGCGATCAGCAGGTGCTGTTTACCCGCCAGCCGAACGGTAGCTTCATTCGCGCGCAGTAAACGCGCCGAGTCTCAGAAAAGCAAAACGCCAGCACAAGGCTGGCGTTTTTAGACTGGTGACAAACACCCGAAAAACGTGGTTTTCGGGTGTTTGGGGTCAACCAGAACATATTCTTTATCTTCTTATTCAGCCCGCATTCAGAACGTTGCGTCGAGATGAACTTTGCCGCCAGCCTCAGGAAAGCAAAACGCCAGCACAAGGCTGGCGTTTTTACGAGCAGTGAATAATAAATTATTCAGCTACAACGTTTACAGTCAGTTTAGCGAATACTTCGCTGTGAACCTGGAAGTCCACTTCGTGCTCACCGGTGGTGCGCAGAACGCCGTTCGGCAGGCGAACTTCGCTCTTGGCAACAGCAACGCCAGCTGCAGTAACAGCGTCAGCGATGTCGCGAGTACCGATGGAACCGAACAGTTTACCTTCGTCGCCAGCTTTGGACGCGATGGTTACGGTTTCCAGTGCGTTGATTTTCTCAGCGCGAGCTGCAGCTGCAGCCAGAACGTCAGCCAGTTTAGCTTCCAGTTCTGCACGGCGTGCTTCGAAGAACTCAACGTTTTTCTTGGTAGCAGGAACAGCTTTACCCTGTGGTACCAGGAAGTTACGAGCGTAGCCCGCTTTAACGTTAACCTGATCACCCAGGCTACCCAGGTTTGCTACTTTATCAAGCAGAATAACTTGCATTACCTTATCCTCTCAAAGTCGTATTAATGGACCGTGACCGATTACTGATGACGATCAGTGTACGGC
>NZ_DASYBS010000061.1:0-69060 GCF_036500665.1 Cedecea sp. | reverse complement strand
AGAGCGATCGTCGGGAACGAATCGCGAACGACCCCGACTGTTTGGGTGATAGCCGGTGGGTTTACCGCTTCAGCGGCGATGAGCTCGCCGGGCGCCGGGGCTGTTCGGGGGATGGCGTTATCCCCCGGACACGTTCACCGTTATCTGAACGTGCAGGGGAAACAAATGTATGAGTGAACGGAATAACTGCGGAGCGAAAGATATCTCCTGGATGATTCACAAGTTAAATGTGACTAAAACAGAGCACGAAGGAAGGGGCGATCCCCCCCATTACCCCTCAAACTCAATCGTCTCACCCTTCAGGCGGCCCTCAAGCTTGCGCAGCAGGCGGTAAATAGCGGCCACCGCTTTTAGCGTGTCGCGCGGAATATAGGCGCCTTCTTCGGTGGTGCGGTAAAGATTACGCGTGAGCCAGACGTAGCGCACCACCGGGATATTGGCGGCATGGGCCAGTTTAATCAGCGCTTTGGCGTCTTCGTCCTGGGCTTTAAACAGCAGCACCGGCAGCGGCGTTTCGTCCGGGAGATAGCGCAGACCCACGGCGAAGTGCGTCGGGTTTACCAGCAGAACGTCGGCTTTTTCCATCTCCTGCGGGGTGACCTTTTTCGCCGGCGCGTTGAGAATTTCGTGGGCCACGTGCTTGCGGTGGCCTTTGGTGTGCGGGTCGCCTTCCATTTGCTTATATTCGTTTTTCACGTCCTCGTGGCTCATGCGGTTCTGCTTGAGGAAGAAGTATTTCTGCAGCGCGAAGTCGGCCACCGAAAACACCAGCATGACGCCAACGATGGTGTGGGCGAGGGTTTCCAGCATCGCCACGCCCGCGTGCCAGAAGCCGTCCAGCGTGCCGCCTGACAGATTGGCCATTTGCGACAGGCGAGGCTTGATCAGCAGCCAGAACACCACTGAAAGGGTGATGGCCTTCAGCAGGCTGTTGAGGATCTGAATAAACTGCTTCACCGAAAACATCTCTTTGAATTTATTCAGCGGGTTTAGCGCCTCGAGCTTCGGGGCCAGCGCGGCGATGGCAAACAGCGGGCCAAACTGGATCCAGCCCGCGGCGATGCGCAACAGGATAACGGTGCCCACCGTCATCATAAAAAACACCCCAACGGTCAGCAGCGCCGCGCCGCCCACTTCCCCTAAGGCCTGGCTGAACGGGCTGCTCAGGCGCTGCAGCGGCAGGATCATCAGCGACTGCAGTTTCGCCATGCTGGCTTCCATCATCGAAAAAATAAGCTGCAGCACGCCAAACATGATCAGCAGCTTGGGAATGTCCTGGCTCTGGCTGACCTGGCCTTTTTTACGGGCTTCCTGAAGCTTGTGGGGGCTGGCCTTCTCTGTTTTTTCACTCACGGTTTGGCACCCTCCGAAGCGGCGTTACCAGGTGGTTTGACGGGCAGGCAGAATATCCGCCAGATGGGGGATCATGTCGCGCAGGGTGCTGAACTGATGGTCGGCAAAATACTCGAGCGTGGGCAGATAAAAGATGAAGAACAGCAGCCCGGCGATGCATTTTAGCGGCACGGTCAGCACCGTGGCCTGCAGCTGTGGGCTGTAGATGCTGAGCACGCCCACGGCAAAGTCGAGAAACAGCAGCAGCAGCACCAGCGGGCCCGCGTACAGAATAGTGTCGACAAACATCTGCTTCACCTGGGCGAGGAATACCAGGAAACCCTGCTCGCGGAAGTCCGGTAGCCAGCTGTCTACCGGCCACAGCCGATAGCTGTCCCAGATAACCTGGGTGGCGAGGGACAGGCCAAAGTTGACGATAAGCACCATCATCGACCACTGTAAAAGCATATAGCCGAGCGGCGTTTCGTCGGCGCCCAACGCCGGGTTAAGCTGGCCGCCGCTGAGCGCGCCGCGCTGGTTATCAAACAGCACGCCAACCGACTCAAACAGCCAGAAGGGCAGCGCCAGCAGGTAGCCGAGGAAAATGCCCAATACGACTTCTTTGAGCATCATGGCGACAATACCCCACGGGGTATGCGGGGCATGGGTCAGCATCGGGACGATGGTGGGCGTCACGAAGAGCGCCAGCGGCACGACGATCGCCGTGCGGATCATGCCTTTCAGGGCGGAGAACGCAAACAGCGGCGTCAGCAGAACGCAAGGGTAGATGCGGGCTATCGCCAGCCCGAGCGACAGCATGCCGTTGAAGAGGGGCGTCAGTTCAGCGGCAATCATCGCAGGGTTCCGGAGGCGGCCATCATAGTAAAGGCCGATTGCGCCAGCTCAACCATCTGCAGGCCAATCCAGCGGCCGCTCAGGGCAAGCGTGGTACCAACCGCCACCAGCTTGATGGCGAAGGGCAGGGTCTGATCCTGGAGCTGAAACACCGCCTGCAGCAGAGAGACCACAATGCCTACCAGCACGGCCACCACCAGCGGGGGCGCAGAGAGCACAACCACCATCAGTACCGCCTGCTTAAACATGTAAATCATGTCCATAACGCCTCACATATAGCTGTAGAACAGGCCATCCAGCAGGCGTGTCCAGCCGCTCACCATGACAAAAAGCAGGATTTTGAGCGGCAAAGAGATGGTCATCGGCGACACCATTTGCATCCCGAGCGCCAGCAGTACGTTGGAGACAATCAAGTCCACCACAAGAAACGGAATAAAGATTAAAAAGGCAATTTTGAAGCCGTTTTGCAGCTCCGACAGCACGAAAGAGGGGATCAGGATCAGCAGGTTGTCGCGCTGGTGCACAATCTTCTCCGACAGATCTTTAGGCCACATGCGCTGGCTGTTTTCCATCAGGTGCGTTTCCAGATCCGGGTCGCTATTACGCAGCATAAAGTCGGTCAGCGGCTTAATGCCGTACTGCAGGCTGTTCTCTAAGCGCTCGGCGCTGGTGGTGTCGAGGGGCTTCTCCTTAAAGCGGGTTTGCATGCCGTCAAACACCGGCGCCATCACAAAGAGCGTGGCGGCAAGCGCGATGCCATAAAGCGCCATGTTGGGCGGTGTCTGTTGCACCCCGATGGCGTTACGCGTCAGCATCAGCACCATTGAAATCTTGAGAAAACTGGTGGTTATCATCAGCAGCAGGGGCAACAGTGAAATAGCCCCCAGCAGGATGGCCAGCGCGAGCGGATTAAAGGAGCTGATATTCTCGGCCATCAGACGGGTTCCATGGCCGTACCTGTCTGGCGAAGCATGCGTGTCACCTGGAAGCCTAGCGTGCCGTTGACATCGACCAGCTCTCCTTTGGCTAACAGGCTGTTGCCGTGACAGAGCAGCGCCTCGCCCGGCGCCACGTGCTGCACCAATACCGTTGAGCCGGTATCCAGCTGCTGCAGCTCGCCGAGCGTCAGCTGCAAATTGCCGCAGCGGATGGTCAAATCCAGTGCCAGATCGTCGAAACTCCCCCGTGTCGTCTGCCATTCCCCGGCGGGTACAACGTCTTCGCCGTCCTGCTGTTCGTGGTACTCCAGGGGGGCGTTCGGGTAAGTCATGGTTAGCTCCTCGCTAAACGTAATGTGTAGTAAACCTCTGTGAGTCGTTTCGCTCGCCAGTTCCAGCTGAACCTGAAATTGTCGCCGTGCCAGCGGCATCACGCCGAGCCCTTCCGGTGAGAAAAAGGCTTCCGTCGGCATCAGTAAATCGCCGACGGCCAGAGCGCGGGCGAAGCCCGTCGAAAGCTGGAGTTTGCCGACGGTCAGCGGCAGCTGGAGGGGGAGCTCAGGGTTAAGCGGCATGCTCTGTCGCTGCCAGCCCGCGAACTGCGTGAACTGACGCAGCGTGGCCCAGGAGAGGGACAGCAGCGTGCCGGCACGCTCTTCGCCGAGGCTGACCTCAAGGCGTAGCGTGATATCCGGTTTTTCCTGCTCTTCGGCCGGCTGCAGAAATTCAAATAACCCGGCGAGCTGAGGGCTGAGCTGCTGGCTGAAATAGCGCCAGTACCAGGCATTGTCTTCGGTGGAGACGCCCGGCAGCGCCGGGCAGTCGGCCATTAGTCCCAGCACAGGCAGCGGGTCGCTAAATATCAATAATCCTGCCGCACAGTGAAAAGTTTCAGCCTGCGCAGCCGATTGCATTGCCGCCGATGAGGGCAACAGGCGAAGCGCACCTGAAACGCCTTCAAGGAAGAAAGGCAGCAGCCAGCCGCTGCCGATCCAGCGTCGCAGCCGGGCTTCGTCCGGTGACTGAGCGGCGAGCGTCAGCCGTTTCATACCGCCTCCCGGCGCTTAAAGCGCAGACGCACTTTTTTCCCCATGCGGCCGCTGAGCGAGCCCTGTCCGTCGTGTTCAAAGCCGCGAACCTTGTCCCAGACCTGGGCGGAAAAGCCGAGTGCAATATCCAGCACATCGCCGTTGGCCGGGGTTACCTGAGCCACAACCTCTCCCAGATCCGGCAGCAGCAGGCTAAAACGGGCGGGCAGGCTTTCCTGCTGTTCAATGCCCTGCACCAGGTGCGACTCCAGCAGTGCCTGCAGGGCGGAGGCCTGCGATTCACTGGCCTGCTGCGGCTGGTCGGTGCCGCCCAGCGAACCGTCGAACAGGTTCAATGCAAGTACCGGCATCAGCGGCGCTGGCTCATCATCAGACAGTAAATCGCTAAACTCTTTTTCATCCCGCGACAGTTTCTGCCGATCGCTGGCCCGGCTAAAAGCAGACGTGCTGCGAGCGGGCATCTGCGGCCTGGCGGGTGCGTTACTCGCCGGCGTCTGCGGCGCGCGAGGTGCTGGCCCCTGAGGTGCATTATCAGGCGGGTGATGCGGCTGCGGAGCCGGATGGGATTGTTGCCAGAGTCTTGGCTGCGGATGGGCGGTTTTTAGCGCGTGATGGATCATAAGGCGTTCCCCTGATGTTGATTGAGCAAATACTCCATTTTTTCGATGTCCCGCTGGCAGCGCTGCACGGCCAGCTGCGCGTCGTTCAGGCGCGCCTGCTGCTGCTGCACTTCTTCTTGCAGCCTGTGCGTGTGCTGAATTTGTTGGATAACGCCCGCGTGGTTGGTTTTTTCAACGTCCAGCGTTTTCCGCAGGTCGTTAAGTGGCCGGGTAATGCCCGCATGCCGGGGGACAAAATCATTGCGCAGCTGCAGATAGCCGATTTTTTTCTCTTCCAGCAATTGATTACCTTCTTCAACCGCCGCCTGGCAGCGCTGAAGCTGCTGCTCGAGCTGGCGCTGCTCGCGTTCGCAGTGGCGTAATCGCCGCCGCCGGATAGGCAGCAGGGTATTCAATACCTGCTCCAGGGCGACCAATTGCGGGTCAGGGGAGTGCGGGGTTTCGACATCAATATGACGGCGCACAGGCGATCGCCTCCTGCAGCTGCTGGCGGGTAGCAATAAAGTCGCTTGGCGCGTGATTTGCCTGGCGCAAAAACGCGTTAATCGCCGCCTGAGACTGTACGGCGGCGTCGGTCATCGGATCGTTGCCCGGCTGGTATTCGCCGAGGCGGATGAGCATTTCGACCTGCTGATAAGCCGACATCATCTGGCGCAGCGTGCTGGCTTCGGCAATGTGTTCGCGCGGCACCACGTTGCTCATGGTTCGGCTCAGGCTCGCCAGCACGTCGACGGCGGGATAGTGGCCGCGCTCCGCCAGGCGGCGGGTTAAGACAATGTGCCCGTCGATCAGCGAGCGGACTTCGTCGGCCACGGGATCGTTCATTGAGTCCTGCTCAATCAGCACCGAATAAAGGGCGGTGATGGCGCCGCGCGACGTTTTCCCGGCGCGTTCAAGCAGCCCCGGCAGCAGGGTATACACCGACGGCGGCAGCCCGCCACGGCCAGGCGGTTCGCCGAGCGCCAGGCCGATTTCACGCTGGGCGCGAGCAAAACGCGTCAGCGAGTCGATAATCAGCAGCACGTTTTTACCTTTATTGCGAAAGGCTTCTGCGATGGCCGTGGCGGTAAACGCAGCACGTGCGCGCTCCATGCTGCTGCGGTCGGAGGTGGAGCAGACCAGCACGGTGCGGGAGCGCAGTTCGGCATCCAGCTCGTGATCCAAAAATTCGCGGAGCTCACGACCACGCTCGCCGATGAGGCCGAACACGATGGCATCGCACGGCGTGTTGCGCGCCATCTCGGCGAGCAGGGTGGTTTTGCCGCAGCCCGCCCCCGCGAAGACGCCCACGCGCTGGCCCACGCCAATCGTCAGGACGCCGTCAATGGAGCGGATGCCGGTGGGCAGCGGGGTATCAATGCGCGGCCTGTCCGTGGGCGGTGGCGCATCGCCGAGCACGCCACGGGCGTCAGGTGTTTCACTGGCTAAGGCAAATGCGGAGAGGCTCTCTTCGTCAATGGCGCGGCCAAACCCGTCCAGCACGCTGCCGAACAGGCTGTCCGACACGCGAATAGAATGGGGCTGAAACAGCGGCGTGACCCGCGCGCCCTGGGCAATACCGTCCAGCGGCCCCAGCGCGGAAAGCAACGTATGGCGCGGATTAAAGCCGACAACTTCAGCCATCACTTCGGTGCCGCCGCTGCGGCTGATAAGACACAGATCGCCGATGCGCGCCTGCGGCAGGCTACTTTCCAGCAGAATGCCGCTGATGCCGGTGATGCGGCCGTGGGCGCTGACGGCGGAAAGCTGGTTAAGCGAGCGGTGGCGCTCAGCAAACCAGCTATTGAGGTCGTTCTGAAAGCGCCCCATTACCATTTCACCGCGATGTTTTCCTTGCCGCCAAACTGCACGCTGTCGGCGGTAATGCCGGTCAGGCGCAGGCCGTTACGTTCGTCCCCCACAAACAGGCGCTGCCCGTCCTCGGTCACGATGTTCGCGTGCGGCCCTGAGGTGATTTGTACGATATGGAACGGCAGCACGGCCTCGCGCACTTTGGTCTGGTTGTTGAGCGCTATCTTCAGCTGATAATCGCTGCGGATGCTGTCCACCATGCGGCCGACAATCGGCAGCTGATTTTCCTGCAGGTCGCCGGTCAGCGTAATGCCTTGCGGCGTGCTGGTGAGCTGCACCTTGTTATAGAGTTCTCGCTCACGTAGATCCTGCTCCAGCACGCTGCGCAGTTCGTTGCTGTTGGCGATAGCCGGTTTGATTTGCGGCTCTTCGTCGCTGTTTTGCTGGGCGATACCGGGTTGGAGCACCCAGCTGAAGATGGTAAACGTCAGCAGCATCAGGCTGGACAGGGTGAAGATTTGCGCCCAGCGCGGTAGAATTTTTGCCAGCAGCGAGCGGCGCACGGCGGGGGCCGGTTTGCTTTGTGTCCCCCCGATTGGCTCACGCGCTGCACAGGCCGGTTCGCTCTGGCTCGCAACGGGTAAAGGCGGTGGCGGCGGGCGGTTATCCCATTCTTGATCGGCGGCGGCAAGCGTTAGCCAGACGCCGCCGACGGCGAAGATTTCACCCGGCTGCCATAACTGCTGTTCGCTCAGGCGCTCGCCGTGGCGATGGCAAACTGTGCCTTCCATCGGCGTTAGCACCCAGCCTTCGGCGCTGCGGCTGAGTAGGGCATGGCTGGCTTTCACTCCGCCATCGCTGAGCTGCAAATCGCTGTCAGCCGCGTTGCCCAGCTGCCAGCGTTCACCGCTCAGCGGCAGCGCCGCGCCTTCATGTAATCCGTTTAATACTCTCAGCTCATACATGGCAGCACCCTTTAGGCAGTGAAAGCGTCAAGCGCGTTCTCGTGAATATCAATGCGTCCCAGCACGTTGACCGGCAGATTAAACTGCAGCTCGGCGAAGGAGAGCACCGGGACGTGATGGAATTCGTCCTGGATAAGCAGGCGCAGCGGGCTGCGTAAGTCCTGTGCTGAAAGCAGCACGCTGGTTTGCCGCTGGAACAAAGGGAACACTTCCCGCAGCTGCTCCAGCAGCAGAGCATGTTTGTCCTGGCTGAGGGCGAAGAACGTTTCGTTCTGCGTCTGGCGCAGGCTGTCGCGCAGGATCTCTTCGGTCTCCGGCGTCAGTAACCACACCTGCATCCCGCCGTCGTGGCTGTACTGGTGGCAGATGTGCTCTTTAATATCGATTCGCACCTGGTCGACCAGCAGGCCCACATCCCGCTCGTGCTGGCCGTGAACAATCAGTGATTCGGTGATGCTGCGCACCGAACGCAGCGAAATACGCTCGGCCACCAGCCGCTGTAGCACGGCGCTCAGGCGGGTTATCGGGAAGGTGCGCTGGAATTCCTGCGCCAGCTCCGGCAGATCCATCTCCAGCCACGAGATAATGGCGCGGGTTTCCTGCAGGCCGATAAAGCGCGGGCCGCTGGCAAAGAGGGCTTCTTCCATGCGGGCCAGCAGCAGCTGGTGTGAACTCCAGGATTCCATCTGGTATTTATCCAGCAGCGGGTCGTTTTCTTCCAGCCACGCCCAGCCTTTTTCCTGCGGATAGCTTTCGGTACTGAGCGCGGTGCCGGTTTCCTCCTGCGCCAGCAGGCGGGAGTCCAGCGCTCGCCTATTAGGCGTAAAAGTGCCAATCACTTTAGGCACTTCGTAGACCAGAAAACGGAACTCGTCGTCGGGCTGGTACGGTGAAAAATCGATGTTAAACACCGGCAGGGTGAAGCCGTACTGGTTCACGATCCGGTTACGCAGGCGGCGAATATCTTCGATAAGCGCCATTGCCGCCGGATCGCCGGCACGAGCGGATGAGAAGCTGAGGACAAACAGGCGGCTGGGGTTGAAGGTACGAATATCTTCTTCGCCGTTGGCTTCCGGGGCGACAATCTCACCGCCGGTGCTGGTGGCCGCCGCGCGCCTGGCTCGCCATAGCTGGAACAGCCCCGAACTCAGGGCAATGACCCCCAGCACGATAAACACCAGCGTCGGCATCCCAGGCAGCAGGCTGAAGCAGAACATGCCGATGGCGGACATTATCCAGGCTTTAGGCTGGTTGGTGAGCTGGTCGCTTATCTCGCGGCCAATGTTGTTGTCCGGGATGTCCTCGTTCGCCGACACGCGGGTGATCATCATCCCGGCGGTCAGGGAGATAAGCATCGCCGGGATCTGGTCAATCAGGCCGTCGCCGATGGTCAGAATGGAGTAGACATTGGCGGCGTCGCCCGCGGCCATGCCCAGCTGCAGCACGCCAATGCAGAAGCCGCCGACCATGTTGATGCTGAGGATCACAATCCCGGCAATGGCGTCACCTTTAACGAACTTCATGGCGCCGTCCATCGCCCCGAACAGCTGGCTCTCTTTCGCCAGATCCTCACGCTTACTCTTTGCCTGCTGGACGTTAATCAGCCCGGCGCGCAGGTCGCTGTCGATGGACATCTGCTTGCCCGGCATGGCGTCGAGGGTAAAGCGGGCGGCCACCTCGGCGATACGCTCTGAGCCTTTGGTGATCACCAGGAAGTTCACCACCGTCAGGATCAGAAACACCACCAGCCCGACCGCAAGGTTTCCGCCGACCACAAAGTTGCCGAAGGCGGTGACGATATGCCCGGCATTTTGCTGCAGCAGAATTTGGCGCGTGGTGGAAATCGACAGCCCGAGGCGGAACATGGTTGTCAGCAGCAGCACCGCCGGAAACGTGGTGAACGCCAGCGGCTTGGGCAGATACATCGCCGTCATGATAAGCAGGCACGAGACGCTGATGTTGACGGCAATCAGCACGTCAATCAGCCCCAGCGGCAGCGGGATGATCAGCATGAACACCACCGCCAGCGCGATGAAAGCTCCCACCACTTCGGAGCGTTGCATGGCGGTAATCGCCAGGCGGTTGAGAAGGTTAAACAGCGTGTTCATTGTCTTTTCAATCCTGATGAAGTCCGTTTACTGCGCCAGCTGGCTGCGTTTTTCCCACGCGGCGTACTCGCCGTTCAGGGTGCGCAGCAGGAGCAGAGCGTTGTTGCGGGTGTCATCGTTGCCGCCCCAGATTTTTTCCGGCAGCGCCTGAAGCAGCGTCAGCAGTCCGTTGAAAAAGAGCGATTGCTGCAAAGGTTTTTCGCCCACAACCTGCAGACCAAGCTGGGTGAGGTCGCGTGAATAAAAGCCGTTGCGGCACATGCTGAGCAAAGAGCGGGTCATCACGTCGGCGCCCATCGTGACGTGGGCGTATTTGCTCTTCAGGCGGTCGAGGAACTGGGCGACTTCCGACAGCGTGTGGGTGATGGCGCGGGTATCGTTCAGCCCGGAAAGCAGGCGGCGCAGGGCCGTCGGCGGCGCGGAAGGGGCCAGCGCGGCGATATCATCCGAAAGCGCACGCTGCAGAGTCCGCAGCGCCGGCACAAAGCCGTCGACGCCAAACTTGTCCAGCAGCACGTCCATGATGTTGTCGGCGGACTGCTGGTTGATGACGCCGCTGTAGTAAAGCTTGCGCATTTCGCGCTTCTGCCCCGGGTCGCTGCTGAAGGCGGCAATCGCCGGGGCGGTATTCACCCCCGCGTTAATTTTTTCCGGGTGCTGTTGCTGAAGTTCGGCCAGCATGCGATCGACGTGCGCCGCCAGCGCCGGGTTGCTGCCGTTGCGCAGGCGCATCGCCATCAGGCTGAGGGTGACAAATGCCGAAGCCGGATCGTTATTGGCCTGTTCCAGCAGATCTTCGAGAGTGGCGGTTTTCCCGCCTGAACCTGACAGCAGATGCTCAAATGCGGATTCTTGCGCGGCCTGATCTTTCCCCGACGGGCTTTCCAGCAGGCGGCCAAGCTCGACAAGGTGGGTAACCTTGATGGCCGCCACGGAGACGCGGCGCTGCTGGGTACCCTGCGTGCGCTGCTCCTCATGCTTGATTTTCTGCTCGATGCTTTCTGCAAAGGCTGACGCCATCGACTCCTGCGCCGCACCGGGCCGCTGAGGCGCGGGCGCTGCACGAGTGGCGGATGACGCGCTGCTCGCCGCGCTTTTGTCATTGTTGGTGTCATTAATCAGTTCATCGACCAGCGCGTCCGCCTGTTCGGTTTCAAGACGCAGATTATGGTGATGGTGATGCTGGGGAATTCTCATGTTCATTGCGGAGTGCCTTACCCGATTCGCCTGTCAATGTGTGGGTTAAGGCCTTGGGAGGTTCCCCGCTAATAAAAAAAATTCTGCCGCTGCCGGTTGTGTAAAAAGTTGCACAAACCGTCTTTCCGACTGTGTGTGTTCTTACTCATATTATTCCGAGTTGAAAGTTTTAAATTAATAAAATCAAACTATTATGTTGTTTATTTTCGCTGGCATGGCGCTTGCTAAAGGACGAACTCCTGAATCTATTCAAAAAAGGTGTTCACTATGTCAGCCATGTTTGATTTCGAATCACAGGTTTTTCCGGAAGTGCAGCCGGCTTTTGAGTCCAACGTTGTGCAGGGCGAGTTTCCGGTGGTTAACTGGGAGCGTGTTATGCGCGACAACGAACAGC
Source organism: Cedecea sp. (assembly GCF_036500665.1). Classification (NCBI taxonomy): domain Bacteria; kingdom Pseudomonadati; phylum Pseudomonadota; class Gammaproteobacteria; order Enterobacterales; family Enterobacteriaceae; genus Cedecea; species Cedecea sp. Next base: position 57,811 of record NZ_DASYBS010000061.1, on the reverse strand, counting down.
GTCTGTACAATTTTATTCGTAAACGCGTGGCAAACTTTGCCGATATAGAAGACCTGGTGCAGAACACCTGGTATGAGGTGATCCGCAATAAGCATAAATTTTGCGGATCATCGCGTCCGGAAACCTGGATGTTCGGGATTGCGGTGAACCTGGTGAAGAACCACTACAAATCGGTCAAGGTGAGCTACCTGCACGATGAATTAAACGAGGATGTGCTCGGAACGCTTGTGCATTCCGATCGGCCGGAAGGGGTGGCAGAGGGCAAAGATATTTTGTCGAAAGTGTTACAGCGTATTGCGCAACTCCCTGAAGAGTATCAACAATTGTTACAATTGATTGTCGATAACGACATCAGTTATCAGGAAGCGGCTGACCGGATGACGATTCCGATCGGCACCGTTCGCTCCCGTCTTTCCCGTCTACGGCAGTCCCTAAAACAGGATCTGGGATGGGATAGCCTTAGCTGAGCCTGCGGGCGCTTCGGTATTCCCTGAACGAGAAGAATAATAACCTATGAAACAAGACGGCGGGCCGCAACCACGGCCCAATGATTATCCGGAATTGCTGAGCGCCGCTTTCGATAGCATGCGCGAGCTGGTTTTCATCGTTGACAGGGATTTCAATATTATTTTCGCTAACCATAAGGCGCTTAGCCTTTGTCAGCCGTCGGAGGTCAGTAAAGCCAATGCCGGGCTGCTGGTAGGTGAAAATATTTTCACCCGCCTGCGAGGCTACGGCGATCTGCCGCTGCTCGCGGTGGTTGAACAGCAGCTGGAGCAGCCGGAACACTCGCTGTACGGCGATAAAATTAACGCCCGGTTTCATGCCTCGCCTGACCTAGTGATTCCGGTGGAGGTTTGCCCGAGCCGCTTTGCGTATCAGCAGCAGAACTGGGTAATGATGGTGGTGTGTGATACCCGCTATCGCAACGACATTCATCGTTTTTACTACGACCGGGAGAATGAGCTTCGTGACATTCTCGATAACGTGCCGGATGCGATTTTGCGCGTAGACAGCGAACAACGCCTGCTCTACGCCAACGAAACGGCGCTGCAGTGCATGCCAAAAAGCGCGGCGGCTATCGGCCTGAAGATGAATTTGCTTATCGGTGACTCGACGCTAATGGAGCAGATTAACTGGTCGCTGCAGCTGGTGTTGCGTAAACACATTCAGCTCGAAGCCGTGCTGCATGGCGTTCGCTCCGACTCACGGGTGGCAAGGATTTATCAGGCGCGCTTTATTCCTGAATTCACGCTGCAGCAGACGTTGAAGTCGGTGCTGGTGATTGCGCGTCCGGCCTCCCGGCAGTATTTTGCCGAACAGCAGGTGCGGCAGACTCACGAGCAGCTACGGCAGATGACCCAAAAGATGCAAAGCAGCGTCGAGAACGAACGCAAGCATATGGCGCGGGAAATTCACGATGAGTTGGGGCAGCATCTTACGTCGCTGCGGGTGGGGATTTCCCTGCTTGGCCAGAACCACCCCGCGCTCCAGCACGAAGTTGAGCCTTTGACCCAGCTGGTGGATGGCACTATCAAAGTGGTGCGTGATATTGCTACCCAGCTGCGCCCGGCGGTATTGAATATGGGGTTGAAGCCCGCGCTTATCTGGCTGCGGGATCAGTTCAATAAACACCGTACTGGCGTGTGTACATTAACTATTCAGCCGCTGCCGGTGTCGCTGTGTGACGATGAGGTCACCGCGATTTTCCGCGTAGTGCAGGAGTCGCTGACTAACGTTCAGCGGCATGCAAAAGCGCGTGAGGTTGAGGTTAACGTCCTGACGCGAGGCAAAGTTGTGCTTATCTGTATCAATGACGACGGTCAGGGGTTCGACACGAGCCTTGTCTCTGACCGCGCATTTGGGCTATTGAGCATGCGGGAACGCTGCATGATGAAGGGCTGGACGTTTAACATCCACAGCGCGCCGGGCAAAGGGAGCTGCGTGCATATCGAGATCCCTTATACCCAGCCGGGCACGGCTAAAGTTTATGATAGCGAATAGCAAACTTAATGATGTCGGCGTTGTTGTCGAACTGCATTTTTTCCATCATGCGGGTCTTATGGGTGCTGACCGTTTTATTACTGATGTTCAGCGCTTCAGCAATACCGTTGATGTTCTCGCCGCTGCTCAGCAGGCGCAGGATCTGTTTTTCCCGCTGGGATAGTGTGGCATAGCGGCGCAGCTGGTCGTTTTCCTGGGTCGAAAAGACAATCGCTTCCGCAAGCGAAGGATCAATATAGCGCTGGCGGCCTGCCACGCGATGGATGGCGTGCAGCAGCGTTTGGGGGGCCTGGTCTTTAGTAATGAACCCGTGGGCGCCGCTGGCGAGGACCATCTGGGCGATTTGTGGCTCATTATGCATACTTAATACCAGTATCGGCAGCATAGGCCACAGCCTGCTTATCTGCTGCACCAGCTCCGGCCCCGAGTCGCCGGGCATGGAGAGATCGAGCAGCAACACGTCAACATCAATTTCTGTGAGTAGCGATAGTACCGTTTTGCCACAGCCCGCTTCCGCCACCACTTTAATTTTCTTATCCAGTGAAAAAATTTGTTTCAGTCCCTCGCGCATCAAAATGTGATCGTCCGCGAGGAGGAGTCTGATTGCCATACCGTCTGTCATCCATAATTTATAGTTATTAAATTGTTCATTTTTATAAAAATAATTATCGCGCACGAATTGCCAAGACGCGTGATAAATGAACATAGCAGCCTCGCCGCGGCGAATCTAGCTTTGCCGGAGGCGATAAAGGTTGCAGCTTGTTACACGTTTCACCGGGAACCGGCTTCGTCAGCGCGTCACTTACGCCACGAACAGTAAAATCTCAGGGGGCAGGAACCTGAGCGCCGCGCTCTCCACTTAACCTGTTGAGTCAACAACTAAAGTGGGGATAAATCATGCCGTTAAACAGCGTTGATACCAGCTTGCGGGTCGATCCTGGCCTGCTAAGCGGTAACTCGAATCGACGGGTTTCCATGCGCATTGCGCTGGAGCCCAATAACAATCAACACTACGATCGTGCCGTCAACGTCTCGGCTCGCCAGGCGGACGCGCTCTATTATGCCAATAAGGCGATAGACGACACCTGGCGCATCCTGGATATGGGGTCGGGCAACCAAAAGAACCATGTTCGCGCCACGATAGGGGAGTCCTATAAGCGAACGCTTTTGTCGCAGAAGGCAACGGGCAGCGGGGATTACACCGTCCGTGCCTGGGAAGCCTCGAAGTTTCGGGCGGGTAACTGCGGCGAAATGGCGGCGGTCAATGCGCTGCTGCTGGCAAACTCCCGCGTCAAACAGCCGGTTTCCGTGGTGCACAACCGCGACGTAGACCATGCTTTCGTCATAATCGGCGACCCTCGCGCCGACAGCAAATCCATCGTCTCCGATCCCTGGTCGGAGTTTGGCCGCGCGATGCGGCTGAAGGACGCGAAATTCGGCGATACGTTTCACGTGCTGCAAACCTTCCAGCCTGGCTACAGGGACGATGACGTGCGTGAGAAGCTGCTACGCGGTGAGAAAGCGACGCAGGCCGAGGTGGATAAAGCATTCCGCAAGGCGGCACCAAAACTGGCCAAATTAAGCCCGGAGCAGCTTCGCGACTCGGTGGTTGCCGGGCCTGGGTATGTTCAGCGCCACGCCTCTAATAACCTGGGCGTTCAGTACGACGGGGTAGACAGCCGCGGCGTAGTACAGCATTTTGACCAGTCGCTGTCCGTTGGGCAGCTGCGTTCCCGCATGAGCGGGCCTCAGGCAGCGGCAGAAGCACACCAGCGTGGGGCGCCAGCGCCGACGTTCAGCAGTCACGATCGTCCTCGGCAGCGCACGGAATCCTTTGTCGCAGAGTCTTCCTCTCGCGGCCGTCGTTCACGAACGGCATCAAATGCGGTACCGCCCGCAGCGCCTCGTCGTCGGGCAAACTCCGTCGACGTTCGTCCAGCGCCGATACCTGGTTATGCGCCACCGCCACCGCCGCCGGGAAATATGTACAGCACTATCCCGCTTCCGGCTTCCGGGCCCGCCTTTAACTACGGCCCGCCGCCCGCGGCCACACCGGCGTACAGCTACGGACCTCCGCCGATGCATACACATCCCCCCATGCACGGCATGAATAGCCGGCCGGTTTACCGCGAGCCGCCGGTTATTCCACCCGACGTTTACGGCACCGCGCCAGCGCCTGCCCGAACGCGCACCCGTTCTAACTCCGTGACGGCCGCTTTCCGGCGAATTTTAGGTAACTAACGATGCCAGCACCTTCAAAACTAGCGCAAATTTTACAGCCGCTGCTGACCGATGATCTGGGGCAAAGAGCCGAGCTGGAGAGCGCCGAAGGCTATTCCGTGGACCTGCGTGAAGGCGTGACGCTGGAAATTAGCGAGTCTCCGGTTGGGCATCTTTTGCTGAGCTGCGTGCTGCCCGTTCAGCCGACCCGGCTTAGCGACACCGAAACGCTTTCGATGCTGCTGCAGGCAAACCTGTTGGGGATGGATTACCCGCCGGTGCTCACCGGGCTGCTGCCTGAGCAGCAGCAGGTTGTGCAGTGGAGTAGCCTGCCGTTCCACCAGCTCGAGCCGGAAGTGTTAAAGCGGCTGTTTAACCGCTTTGCGCTGCAGGCCGAAAAGCTGGCCGCCTGGTTGGTTTAAAAGCGATTATCACGTTTTAACCGCTCGCGGGCGGTTAAAACGTTTTCCGGAATGCGTCACCCAGAAGAGGAAAAAACGCTATGGTCAGGGGCGTAAAAGTGAAACAATAGTGGCTGTTTATACAGTGTCTCGACATACTTCGAGCCACAGGCGCGTTGGCATCACTCGCTCACCCCCAGTCACTTACTTTAGTCATCTCCTGGGGATCCCCGAGCTAGCGGCCTTTACTCGGTTTACCTCGCCCCATTGGGGCCAGCGTTATACGCTGTTCAAAAAGGCGTTGGCCTTTTTGTCTGCAACTCGAATTATCTAGAGAAAGAAGTGATGTTATGGCTTTGTCGTCGGCGCAAAAAGCGCAAATCGGTGCCTGGTATAAGGCGTTACAGCAGCAGATCCCGGATTTTATTCCGCGAGCGCCTCAGCGGCAGATGATAGCCGAGGTGGCGAAGACCCTCGCCGGCGAGGAAGGGCGGCATCTGGCTATCGAAGCGCCGACCGGCGTCGGCAAAACACTCTCTTACCTGATTCCCGGCATTGCTATCGCCCGGGGAGAGCAAAAAACGCTGGTGGTCAGCACCGCCAACGTTGCGTTGCAGGACCAGATTTACAGTAAAGACCTGCCGCTGCTGCGTAAAATTATCCCCGATCTAAAGTTTACCGCCGCCTTTGGGCGTGGGCGCTATGTCTGCCCCCGCAACCTGGCTGCGCTGGCGACCGACAACTTTACGCAGGGCGATCTGCTGGCATTTCTCGATGATGAGATGGCGCCTACCAGCAAAGCCGAGCAGCAGCGCTGCGCCAAACTTAAAGCCAGCCTCGACGGCTATAAATGGGATGGGCTGCGCGATCATATCGACGAGGCCATCGACGATGACCTCTGGCGGCGGCTAAGCACCGATAAGGCCAGCTGTCTGGGGCGGAACTGCCATTGGTACAAAGAGTGCCCGTTCTTTGTGGCACGCCGCGAAATCGACGAAGCGGAAGTGATAGTTGCCAACCATGCGCTGGTGATGGCGGCGTTGGAAAGCGATGCGGTGCTGCCGGAAGCTAAAAACCTGCTGCTGGTGCTGGATGAAGGGCATCATCTGGCGGATGTTGCCCGCGACGCGCTGGAGATGAGCGCGGAGGTAACGCCGGGCCACAGCCGCCTGCAGCTAGACCTGTTCTGCAAGCTGGTGGAAACCTGCATGGCGCAGTTCCGGCCAAAAAGCCCGCCGCCGCTTACCGTTCCCGAGCGTCTGACCAATCACTGCGATGAAGTTTACGAGCTGCTGCAATCGTTTAACGCCATTGTCAGTCTGTGGCTGCCGGGCGAGCGGGAAGGGGAGCACCGCTTTGAGATGGGCGTGCTGCCCGAAGAGGTGATGGTCATTTGCCAGCGGCTGGTCAAGCTGATGGAGGCCCTGCGTAGCCTCTCTGAAGTGCTGCTGAACGATCTGAGTGAAAAAACCGCCAGCCATGACATCGTGCGCCTGCACCGGGCGCTGCTGCAGATGAACAGGGCGCTAGGCTTTTTTGAAGCACAGAGCAAGCTGTGGAAGCTGGCGGCGATGGAGCAGGCCTCCGGCGCGCCGGTATCGAAGTGGGTCACGCGTGACATCCGCGAAGGCCAGCCGCATCTGTACTTCCACTGCGTGGGTATTCGCGTTAGCGATCAGCTTGAGAAAATGCTTTGGCGCAAAGTGCCGCACGTTATCGTCACCTCCGCGACGCTGCGCTCGCTTAACCGCTTTGACCGCCTGCAGGAAATGAGCGGCCTGCGGGAGAAAGCGGGTGACCGCTTCATCCACCTCGACTCGCCGTTTAACCATATCGAGCAGGGTAAAATCGTGATTCCGAAGCTGCGTTTTGAGCCGCTGATGGAGCACGAGGCGCAGCATATTGCCGAGATGGCGGCCTTCTTTCGGGTACAGCTGGCACAAGGCGAGCACAAAGCAATGCTGGTGCTGTTTGCCAGCGGCCGGGCGATGCAGCAGTTTTTAACCCACGTCACCGACCTGCGCCTGATGCTGCTGGTGCAGGGCGATCAGCCCCGCTACCGGCTGGTTGAGCTGCACCGCAAGCGCGTTGAGGCGGGGGAAACCAGCGTGCTTATCGGCCTGCAATCCTTTGCCGAAGGGCTGGATCTGAAAGGCGAGCTGCTGACCCAGGTCCATATTCATAAAATTGCCTTCCCGCCGGTAGACAGCCCGGTTGTGGTTACCGAAGGGGAGTGGCTGAAGAGCCTTAACCGCTATCCTTTCGAGGTGCAGAGTTTGCCCAGCGCCTCTTTTAACCTGATTCAACAAGTTGGGCGTTTAATTCGCAGTCACGCCTGCTATGGTGAGATAGTCATTTACGACCGCCGCCTGCTGAGTAAACGCTACGGCGAGCGCCTGCTGGCCGCGCTGCCGGTGTTCCCGATTGAACAGCCCGACGCGCCGGAAGCGAAAGTGATAATAACGACGCCGAAACACACTGTACGGCGCAAACGTGTGAGCAAGAAATAGCAAGGAGAGTCTGAATGGACTATCGCAAAATCATTAAAGAAATTGGCCGTGGGAAAAACCACGCCAGGGATCTCGATTTTGACACCGCGCGCGGATTGTATAGCCATATGCTGAGGGGCGAAGTGCCCGACCTGGAACTGGGCGGCGTGCTGATTGCCCTGCGTATTAAGGGCGAAGGCGAAGCGGAGATGCTCGGTTTTTATGAGGCGATGAAGCAGCATGTTATTGCTCTAACGCCGCCGTCCGGCAAACCGATGCCGATTGTGATCCCTTCCTATAACGGCGCCCGCAAGCAGGCAAACCTCACGCCGCTGCTGGCGCTTCTGCTCAATAAGCTGGGTTATCCGGTCGTGGTGCATGGCGTAAGCGAAGATCCTGGGCGAGTGTTAACGGAGACCATCTTCACTTTGCTGGGTATTGAGCCGACCCGCCACGCCGGGCAGGCACAGGCAAAGCTTGAGGCTCATCACCCGGTGTATATGCCTATTAGCGCACTTTGTCCGCCGATGGAAAATCAGCTGGCGATGCGTTGGCGTATGGGCGTTCGCAACAGCGCGCACACCCTGGCGAAGCTGGCTACGCCGTTTGCCGAAGATACCGCGCTGCGTCTTGCCAGCGTTTCTCACCCGGAATATGTGCCAAAAGTGGCGAAGTTTTTTGCTGATATCGGCGGGCGAGGGCTGTTAATGCACGGCACGGAGGGTGAGGTGTACGCCAACCCGCAGCGCTGCCCGCAGATAACGCTAATTGACGGAAAGGGAACCCGCATCGTGAACGAGCGGCAAACCGAAAGCGGCGGCGAGGATCTGGTGCTGCCGTCTGGTAAAGAGCCGGATATTACCGCCCGCTGGATCGAGCGCTGCTTTGCGGGCGTGGAGCCGGTGCCGCAATCGCTGAAGATCCAGATGGCCTGCTGTCTGCTCGCAACGGGTGAAGTGCCGACGCTGGAGGCTGGCCTCGCGCGCGTTGCTGAAGTTTTCTGAACGACGAACAAAAAAAGCCCGCGACAGGCATCGCGGGCAAACAAGGGTAACATCAGGGTTAAACAAGGGTAGTGCTTCAAGGCCGATGAGGGTACCGGCCTCAATGAGGGTTAATGCTTTAGCGCGGTATTATTTGTAGATAACCGCGGTGCCACTCATACGGCCATCGGTATTGGCAGAAGTGATGGCGTAAGAGGTGGCGCCAGCCGCTTCAGCTTTAGCAGCCAGTTTAGCTTCCAGGCCGTCAAGGGTCGTTGCGCCGGTCACGGAGACTACGCCTACTTTGTTCAGATTTTGTGCCTGTGCTTCGGTGACGGATTGTGCAGCGAAAGCACCGAAAGACAGAGTAGAAAGAGCAATTGCAGCTACAGCATATTTGATGGTTTTCATGGCTAAATTCTCGCAGGTTGTTCTGTTAAGGTGACGTTGTTCCGTCGATGTGATTATGGTCACACTTTTGAGTGGAATAATAAATCGAAGAGAATTGACGACCTTAATCAAAAAAATTGAATTAGATATAACATATTGAAATAAATAGTGATTGCGGGGTAAATAGTTTCATGGTGTGACGTTAACCCTGGAAACACTTAGTTTGCGCACATTTTGCTACTCTTTTTGCCAGCGCTGGTCGTACCTGAGGTGCAATCGCTTGCGCAGGTTTTTCGGTGCGATGTAGCGCTTTTAGCGCTGCAACCTGGCGGGGGAGCTTTTATAATGTTGTCTTTCCTTTTCAACCCGATGGGTGAGGTTCGATGGAGATAAAGCTGCACTCCAACGCCACAACAACGCCGCGTACGCGCAAGTACATTCAGGAGTCCGAAAAAACGGACGGCGAGCTGGCGGAAGAGCTGAACATTTCCGTGGATACCGTTCGCCGCTGGCGCAAACGCGACGACTGCTACGATAAATCCCATCGGCCAAATACAATTCATCGTGCGTTGAGCCACGAGCAAGAGTCGATGCTGGTCTTCCTTCGTCTTCGTCTGGCGCTTTCGCTGGACGAGCTCCTTGAAGCCGCCCGCCTGCTAGTCCAGCAGGGGATCTCCCGCGCGAGCGTCAGCCGTACGCTGCAAAACTGGCAGCAGTCCCGCATGAGCAAGCCGGATCTCAACAAGACGCCGGGCCATTTTATGCTGGATACCTTCCCGCTGCCGGAGATCATTAGCCATAAGCAGGGAGAACTGCTGGTGTTCAGCGACCGTGTTTCCGGCTATATGGCCGTTGCGCTGCGGGAACGCGGCGGTGAGGGGATTGCTGATCCGCTGGTGGGGTTCTTGCGTGAAGGGCTTCCGCTTACCGTGCTTTCCTTAACCGCGAAACCCTGCACGCTCACGCAGAATCTTGCAGCGGTACTTGGCGTTCCTTTGTATGCTGCGCCGCAGGAAAGCTGGCTCGAAAAAGCCGGGCAGGGCAATTATCACCGCGAGCTGGATACGCTGTTAAACGGCGAGCGCTTCGATAAGCGCCTAGGGTTAGGCGCCGTGCTGCTCGAGTTCGAAGATCTGCTGAATAAGAGGATTATCCGCAGCCGGTTGAAAAACCTGACGCCGGAAGCGTGGCTGAAGCTCAATCATCCCAGGCGTTAAGCACCCGTTCGGGCATTTCAGATTGATGAAACGCTATTTTTCCTCACACAAAGACAGAAAATACTGCGTCAGTAAATGCGCCGGTCGGCCGCTGGCCTGGGTGAATTTACCCCGTGATAGCGCTGTGCCGCTGACGTCGAGATGCGCCCACGGACGCAGGTGGCAGAACTTGCTGAGGAACTGCGCGGCAGATACCGCGATAGCCGCGTTGTTGGGCGGCGTGTTGGTATAGTCGGCAATCGCGCTCTTCACCTGGCCGTCAAAGCTTTCGTCCAGCGGTAAAGGCCAGACGCGATCCTGCGTCAGGCTGCCCGCCTGCTGCAGGCGCTGGCTTAATGCTTCATTGTTGCTCATCAGCCCGGATATGTCGTAGCCCAGGGCTTTGACCACTGCGCCGGTCAGCGTGGCCACGTCAATCATTTCGGCGGGGTCAAAGCGCTCTGCGGCATAGCTAAGGGCGTCTGCAAGTACCAGACGCCCTTCGGCATCGGTGTTAATGATTTCCACGCTCACGCCCGCATGGGAACGCACGACGTCACCCGGCATCATTGCGCTACTGCCCGGCATGTTTTCCGCCAGCGCCATGACCGCAACAACGTTGAGGGGCAGGTTCAGGCGTTTAATGGTTTCCATCATGCCGAATACAACTGCCGCGCCGCACATGTCGTACTTCATTGTGCGCATGCCTTCGCCTTCCTTCAGCCACATCCCGCCGGTGTCGAAAGTTATCCCTTTACCGATCAGGGCATAAACCGGATCTTGTTCGGCAGCTCCCTGCCAGCTCAGCGTGACCAGCCGGGGAGGGTTAACGCTGCCTTTACCCGTGGCGTACAGGCAGCCAAGACCGTTTTCAAAAATGGCCTGCTCGTCGAGGATCTCGCAGGTTGTTTGCTGGTGCTGGCTGGCCCAGGTTTCCGCTCGCAGCGCCACATCCTGCGGCCGGCAGTCCAGCGCAGGCAAATCTGCAAGCTGACGGGAGAGCAGCATCCCGTGTGCAATGGCATCGGCCTGTAAAGCCAGGCGGCGTGCCAGCGCGTTGTTGGGTTCGGTAATCAGCCACAGTTCACCGTTACTTTGCTGTTGGTCCTGGCGATAACCCAGCTGTGGCAGCTGATAGAAACGGTTGAGTAGGGCAATTAACAGTGTGCGCAGGCGGACAAACGTGGTTTCATCCGCCAGATTAAAGCCTGCGAGATCCAGGGCGACAGGCTGTAAAATCGGAGCAGGCAGCAGTGTCTCAACGGCAGAAAGCAGCTGGCGAAGCACGGCTGGCTGGGTGACATAGGCAGACGGCAGCAGCGTCAGGCGCTCGCATATACCCTGTAAGCCAAAGGCGGTTGTTTGCGGCTCATCATAGGTAGACATCTCTTCCAGCAGGGGCTGGAGCGCGTTCGGCCAGCGGCTCAGGGAAGTATTCCACAAGATGAGATGAGCGCTGTTAAAGGCAGCGTCGGGTGAAACAAGCAGGCATTTCATTGGATAACCTCGGCGGTGATGCGCTGTTGGTACGCGTCCAGCCATTCACGATCTGCGGGGCGAATAACCGTGCGGTTGCCGTCCCTGGTGGTCAGGAACACTTCCGCAGGCTGTGCTGGCGTGGCGACGGAGAAAGAGAAGTTGTCGATGGTTGTGGCTGCGCCGTATTCGCCCCGGTTGTTCATGCAGACCACGGAGAGGTCGCCTGCGCGGCCATAGCGTGCCAGCAGTTTTGCTTCCAGGTCGTAAACCGCTGATTCAGCCGCTCGCTGCGGCGACATACCGCGTGCCATACGGCTGACTATCTCGTAGCTGATACAGCCTTTCATCAGATCTTCACCAAGACCAGTAGCGGTAGCGGCCCCCACTTCGCTGTCGGCATAGAAGCCGGAGCCGGATACCGGCGAGTCGCCAACCCGACCGGGGCGCTTCATGAACAAACCGCTGGTAGAGGTGGCCACCGACATTCTTTGCTGGCCGTCGAGCGCGATAACGCCCACGGTGTCGTGCCCGGTGTAGGGGCTTAACCCACGGTCCAGGGTTTCACACTTGCGCTTGAGATAATGATTATGCGCGCGTTCGGTTAGCATGGTTTTGCTTTCAAAGCCCCGGTCTTTTGCCCACGCTTCGGCTCCCTGGCCCACCATAAAACTGTTGAAGCGCTCTTCGCTGAGGGCTTTGGCGACCAGAATCGGGTTGGCAATATTTCTCACCCCGGCGACCGCCCCGAGGGCAAGGCTGGTACCGTCCATAAAAGCGGCGTCAAGCTCGACTTCGCCTCTTTCATTTGGCAGGCCGCCGAAGCCGACCGATTTATAGAAGGGGTAATCTTCCACGCATTTCACCGCGTGGACCACGGCATCACTTGCCGAAATGCCCTGCTGCAGCCGCTCTGCGGCTTCATTAATTCCTTCCCATGCCATACGCCAGGTGGCGATCGTTCCCCAGTTTGCTGATAACGTCATGTTTAACTACTCCGTGGCGGGTTTACGTGCAATCACCTGTGCCGGTGATTCATTGGCCCGGTACTGCCGATCGACAACTTTCAGGAACGGCAGATAAATCAGCGCCCCGATGCACAGGTTAATCAGTTGGATAACCGCGCCGCTCAGGTGCCCGGTAACAATGAAGCCGCTGAGTACCGGCGGCAGCGTCCAGGGGATATACACCCCGGTGGTGGTGGCCACCATGCCAAGGGACATGGCGATGTACTGCACCGTGACCAGCACGAGCGGCACGAGGTTAAAGGGGATCAGCATGATGGGGTTCATGATCACCGGCAGGCCAAACAGCACCGGCTCGTTAATGTTGAAAATGGATGATCCGACGGCCAGCCGCGAGACGTTTTTGATGTGCTGGCTGCGGGCGAACAGCAGCATAGCAATCACCAGAGACAATGTTGCCCCTGCGCCGCCCATCCAGATCATGTCGTAAAATTGTTCAGTCACCACATGTGGTGGCGGCATGCCGGCCTGCGTGGCCGCAAGGTTATCCATCTGGTTTTCCATCCAGAAGGGACGCAGGATGCCGTTGACCATCGAACCTGAGTTAATGCCCACCGACCACAGGCCGGTAATGCTGAAACAGGTAAACAGAGCGCCAATGTACGAGGTGCCGAAGTGGCGGATTGGGGTCGCCAGCACGTCATAAACGAACTGATGAATAGTGTGATAGTCAGTTTTGGCAAATAGCACGCGAACCGCCAGTGCAACGATCAGAATCAGCAGCGACGGAATCAGCGCGGCGAAGGATTTTTGTACCGCGGGCGGCACGCCGTCAGGCATTTTTATCACCCAATTCTGACGAAGCATCCAGGCAAACAGCTCCGTGCTGGCAAGCGCGCCCAGCATGGCGACGAACAGTCCTTTCGACCCCAGCCACTCCATCGGTATCAGATTGCCGATATCCGGGTGCTTAGCGAAGGGCGTAAGAATAAGAAAGCAGGAGAGAGACAAAATGCCGGAGGACATTCTGTCGATGTCATAGCGTTCTGCCAGCCGATAGGCCACCAGAAAGCTGATAAATACCGCCATCGTTGAGAAGATAGCGTTAAAAGGGATCTCAACGGTGGCTGACCAGCCCTCGCCAAAAATTGAGGCCATAAACTGCTGGTAGTGGGTGCTCGGGAATGACGAGATAACCAGCAGGATCGAACCCACGATAATAAACGGCATGAACGAGATATAGGCGTCGCGGATAGCACCGAGGTGGCGCTGCTGCGCCATTTTGGCGGCCAGAGGCATCAGCCGGGCTTCTAATGCGGCCATCAGGTTTTTCATTTTACCGCTCCGTAAGCAATCACAAGAGACAATTATTATGTTTCTCTACCTTAGTGATTGTTCGGCAGCAATAAAGTGAGTTAATTCACATATGAGCCATATAAGTATCATATGATTGCTTAAGTTATTGTTGGTTAAGCAGGGGAGTGGGTGCAATAAAAATGCCCTGCGGAGCAGGGCATGATGCTGGTGAGCTGAGGGCTATTTATAGATGGTCGCGGTGCCGTACAGGTGGTTATCGCCGCCTGCTGAGTTAATAACATAGCCGGTTGCACCCTGTTCTTTGGCTTTTTCGGCCAGTTTGGCCTGCAGATCGTCAAGGTTGCTTGCTTTGGCGGTTACGGTACCGACCGGGCGCAGCTGGCCAAGGTTTGCGTCACTCATTTCCTGGGCTGCCATGGAGGCAAAAGGCAGTGCAGCAAGAGAGATAACCGCAGAGAAATACAGCAGTTTTTTCATCTTTACATCCTCTTGAGCGTTAAGAGCGTAACACCTTTTTGTTGTCTGACAGTTACAGTCTAGTTCCCCTGTGGGCAGGCCATGACGCAAAAAATTGATGGAGTTGCGCTTGTTTTTTGAACGATAAAACTTGACCCTATGCTGACAAAAAAGCGACATTTATGTCGCTGATTTTTCTCATTTTAGCGGGCGTCGGGGCGCACCAGGTCAAAACGCAGCGATTCATCAACCGTGTAATAGGCGGTGGGGCCTCCGGCTCGCAGCACCGGTTTTGCCAGCGCGGTCTGATAAACGCCGTCGATAAGCAGCGCTTCATCAATATGCACGGCGATGACTTCACCCAATACCAGCCAGCTGTTTAACTCATCGCCGTCGGCAGATTTCAGGCGAATGCACTGCGACAGCCGGCACTCGAAGTTGACCGGGCTTTCCGCGACCAGACTTGCTTTCACCTTTGTCCCTGCAATTGGCGTTAAGCCCGCGCGCTGAAACTCATCTTCACCCCGGGGAACCGTAACGGAGGTTTCGTTCATCTGTTCGGCAAGGGCGCGGGTGGTCAAATTCCAGACGAATTCTTTGGTGTCGAGGATATTTTGTATGCTGTCTTTCCAGCCGCTGCTGGCGAAGCCAATAATCGGTGGGCGATAGTTAAAGCAGTTAAAGAAACTATATGGCGCGAGATTGCGCTGCCCCTGCAGGTTGCAGGAGGAAATCCAGCCAATCGGGCGCGGCCCGATAATAGCGTTCAGCGGATCGTGCGGTAAACCGTGGCCCTCTGAGGGCTCGTAGTAATAACGTTTTTTACTCATTGCGCACCTGAATTCGTGTTGGAAAGGCCAAATCGCCGGGGATGTATTTACCCGGCGCAGAGAGCAGAGTATCTTACGCGCCCACACAAGGAGAAGCCCCGATGAAAACCCCAGCCGCGATTAAACCCGGTTTGCACCCGCGCAACCGTCACCGCAGTCGCTATGACTTTGCCGCGTTAACCGAAAGCAGCCCGGCGCTGGCTGCGTTTTTACGCCAGGGACCGCACGGTGATACCACCGTCGACTTTGCCGATCCGCTGGCGGTTAAGGCGCTGAACCAGGCGCTGCTGGCCCATTTCTATAAGGTGAAGCAGTGGGATATTCCGGACGGTTTTCTTTGCCCACCGGTGCCGGGGCGTGCGGACTATATTCACCATTTGGCCGACTTGCTGGCGGAAGGCAACGGCGGCGTTGTGCCTGACCAGGCTTCCGTGCTGGATATCGGCGTGGGCGCCAACTGTATTTATCCACTTATCGGCCAGCACGAATACGGCTGGCGCTTTACCGGCTCCGAGCTGGATGATGATGCGTTCCGCAGCGCCCAGCAAATTGTTGATGGCAATCCGGGGCTTAGCCGCATGATTCGTCTTCGCCGCCAGAAAAATGCCGACTGCATTCTGGACGGGATTATCCACAAAAATGAAACCTACGACGCCACGCTATGTAATCCGCCGTTCCACGATTCAGTCGAGGTGGCACGCAGCGGCAGCGAGCGTAAACGCCGCAATCTTGGCCAGGACGCAGGGGCCGCGCTGAATTTTGGTGGCCGCGAGCAGGAGCTGTGGTGCGAAGGCGGCGAAGTGGCCTTCGTTAGCCAGATGATCAAAGAAAGTAAGGCGTTTGGTCGCCAGGTCCTGTGGTTCACCTCGCTGGTGTCAAAAGGTGAAAATCTGCCGGCGCTGTACCGCGTGATGCAGGAAACCGGCGTGGTGAAGGTGGTGAAAAAAGAGATGGCCCAGGGGCAAAAGCAGAGCCGTTTCATCGCCTGGAGCTTTATGGATGATGCCCAGCGCGCACGCTGGGCAAAAAACCGCGGGAAGTAATTAGACGGTCGGGCTGGCGGGCGGTAAAGCGCCAGCCGCCGCCTCTGAGGCCTGTAAAGCCTGCGCCGCATCGGCCCCCGGCTGCATCACCTGCACGGTTTGCACCGGTGGCCTGATGCCCGCTTCATCAAAGTGTTTTTTGACCATGCCGTCGAGCGCGTAGCGCACCGTCCACTGTTTTAGCGGCAGGGTGGTAAAGGTGACTCTCACCGTAAAGGCCTGATTCGTCAGCCCCACGATGCCCGAGAACGTCGGCTCGCCAATCACCAGCATTCGAATATCTTCCTGACCCATCAGCGCTTCCACCGCTTCTTTCAGCACCCGGTTAGCTTTATCCACGTCCTCCTGCCTGTCGACGTCATAGTTTGCGACGAAGGAGCCGATCCCGCGCACAAAGTTGGCGAAGGTCGTTATCGAGGACCACGGAATAATGTGGTAAGCCCCGGTATCCTGGCGGACGCCCACCGAACGAATAGACATTTTCTCAACGGTGCCGGTAATCGCGCCGATGGTGACGTAGTCACCGGTATTCATCCCATTTTCAAACTGAATGAATATCCCGGTAATAATATCTTTCACCAATGTTTGCGAGCCAAAGCTTATCGCCAGCCCCAGTGCGCCCGCCCCGGCCAGCAGCGGCGCGATGTTCACGCCAATCTCAGAAAGCAGGATCATGATGGTGATGGTGCTTATCACCACGGCCAGCGCGTTACGGAACAGCGTCAGCAACGTGCGGGCGCGTGCGCTGGGCATCGGGCGGCCGTGAATATCCGACGCGAGGCGGTTTTCGATCAGGCTTGCCAGCAGCGTCCAGCCGACCGCAGAGAAGAAAAGGATAAGCACGATGCGAATCAGGATATCGACAGTTTTCTCCCCGGCTCCCTGGGTGAGCCATTGCCAGACATCGAAAAGTCCCCAGGCATCCAGCAGCAGCATGACTGCCACGCAAACGGTAAGAATGCGCGCCAGCTTTAGCGAGACGGATATCCAGCCGTTAAGGCGCTTTTGCAGCTCCGGATAATTACGCTGCACCTGGGGAGAAAGGGTGATGGTTTTTGCTATCCAGCGTGAAAGCATGCCGGAGATAAACGCCGCCACGCCGACGATCGTCAGGCTGTGCAGCGAGGCGCCCATCATAAATTTCAGGCTGTTGCCCGGATCGAAAAGCGAAAGGAAAAACAGCACCACAAAGTAGAGGCTGGCGAGCCAGTGCCAGATGAGCGCAAAAGCACGAATAAACAGGCTAAAGAAGCTCATTGAGCGGTCTGCCAGGTGAATCAGGCTTTGCTGGATGGCGCGTTTATTGTGAAAAATCAGGTACTGCGCCCAGACGGTGATCAGCAGCATTACCACCACGTTGACCGTGGCGCTGATCTGGGCGTTGACCTGATTGGCGAGAATCGGCACCACCACCAATAATCCGTAGCCGATAATCGTACTCAGCCACGAAAGGCGCAGGCTCCAGTAGCGGGCGCCCTGGTCGCCGATGGGGAAGGGGCGCAGCGCCGGGAAACGCGGGCTGAAAATAAGGCGCAGAACGGCCTTGAAGAATTCGATAAGCCCAAAGGCGTTGAGAAACAGCCCCTGCTGGCGCGCGATGGTGGCGTTACCGGCGTTCATCTTGTCGCTGAGAAGCTGACCGACGAACAGCGTCAGCGCCAGCAACAGGATATCCACCGCGAAAGCCCCGAGGATGGTTATCGGCAGGTGAAGCCAGTTGGTATGGTCGCGGTTTTTTTTTCGTCCCCAGTCGCCCATTTTGGCCCACAGCGGCCTGACGCAGGCGCGAATCAGGAAATAAAACACGAAGACCGCGCTGGCAAGCATCGCGAAGTGGCTCAGCGCATTGAAGAAAGTCTGCTGGTTAAAGACTTTCCTCGGTGCGCTGGCGATGCTTTGCTGGAGCTGCTCAAAGCGCTGCGTGAGTTCTCCCCCGTAGCGGCGGCTGACGTCGGTGACGTTTTCGAGCACGGTTTTATCTTCGGTGAGCGTATCGGGTGGTGCGATTGCAGGCACGGTTTGCGAGGCGTCGTCAGCGGCGACTTTGCGAAGCTGTTCGATAAGTTCGCTGCGGGACTTGGGGTTGTCCAGGACGTCGGCGAGCGCCGAATAAGCTTTTTTCTTTTCTTCTACGCTGGGCTCGGCCGGTGTTGCGGTACTACTCTGGGACGTTGAGGCGGCAACGGCGGCGGCGGGTAAGGTGACCGCATGGCCGGGCAGGCTCATCAGGCTAAACAGTAATATCAGGATCCATCGCACAGCGCTCCTCCGGACTGAGAAAATCGGACAAAGGAGTAAGTATAGTGGCTGAGATTTTGGCGAGGTAAAAAGCGGGATAATTCCAGAAAAAGCAGGGCGGCCGGTTTGTTGCCCGCCGCCCTGAGTGAAACGTTATGCGACGTGCTGCAGGAACTCGCGCAGACGCGGGCTCGGCGGGTTGTCGATAAGCTCCTGTGGATTACCGTCTTCCGCCACGCGACCTTTATCGATAAAGATCAGGCGAGAAGCCACTTTGGCGGCAAAGCCGACTTCGTGGGTAACGATAACCATGGTCATGCCTTCTTCGGCCAGGTCCTGCATAACTTTCAGCACTTCATGACGCAGTTCCGGGTCGAGAGCCGACGTTGGCTCATCAAACAGCATCATCTTCGGTTTCACCGCCAGCGCACGGGCGATAGCAACACGCTGCTGCTGGCCGCCGGAAAGCTCTGACGGGTAGTGATGAGCGCGTTCTGCCAGGCCAACTTTCGCCAGCAGCTCTTTCGCCAGTTTCTCGGCGGCGTCTTTTTTCATGCCGCGCACGCGAATCGGGCCGAAGGCGACGTTTTCCAGCGCCGTCAGGTGCGGGAACAGGTAGAACTGCTGGAACACCATGCCGGCTTCCTGGCGGATCAGGCGATCGTCGACCTTCGGATCGTTGACCTTCAGGCCGTCGACGATCAGGTCGCCGCTGGTTATCTCTTCCAGCTTGTTGATGCAGCGCAGCAGCGTGGATTTGCCGGAGCCGCTTGGCCCGATAATCACCACCACTTCGCCCTGTTTGATGTTCAGGTCAATATTGTGCAGCACCTGGGTTTGACCGAAGTGCTTGGAGACGTTTTTAAATTCAATCACAGGATTTTCATCCTTCTTTCAAGGCGACGCAGCACGAAGCTCAGCACCAGGGTAATAATCAGATAGAAGACCGCAACGGCGCTCCAAATCTCCAGCGCGCGGAAGTTACCGGCGATAATTTCCTGACCCTGACGAGTCAGCTCTGCCACACCGATAACGATGAACAGCGAGGTGTCTTTGATGCTGATTATCCACTGGTTACCCAGCGGCGGCAGCATACGGCGCAGCGCCAGCGGCATGATCACGTGGCGAATGGTTTCACGCTTTGACAGCCCCAGCGCCAGGCCTGCTTCCTGGAAGCCTTTATGAATAGACAGTACCGCACCACGGGTGATTTCCGCGATGTAAGCACCGGAGTTGATCATGATGGTGACGACCGCGGCGCTAAACGGATCGATACGCAGATCGGTAAAGGCCATTGGCAGGGCGAAGTAAATAAACATCACCTGTACAACGATAGGCGTGCCGCGAATCACTTCGATGAAAACAAGGGCAACGTGGTTGGCAATCCAACCGCCGTAGGTGCGAGCAAATCCCGCGACTAAACCAATTACTAAACCGCCGCAAAGACCCAGGATAGAAATCCATAGGGTCATCTTAGCGCCTTCAAACAAGATGGGAATTGCAGGCCAAATGGCGCTCCAGTCAAACTGCATGATGTGTTCCTGTTGTCTACCGTGGTTCACCTCCTGTGGCTTTCAGGCTGCTGCCTGATGGCTCTGGAGGCGTTTAATAATAAGAGGGGCGAAAGGCGCCCCTCAGGTCTTACTTAGCGCTTAGAATTATTATTTTGGTTCAGTGCCGAACCATTTTTTGTAGATTTCGTTGTACGTGCCGTTCTCTTTCAGGGTTTTCAGCGCGCCGTTGATTTTGGTGCGCAGTTCGTCGCTGCCTTTAGGCAGGGCGATACCGTACTGCTGTGCTTCCAGAGATTCCCCTACCGCTTTGAACTGACCGTTACCGGCGGTTTTAATGAAGTACAGAATGTTTGGTGTGTCGTGCAGGACCGCGTCAGCGCGGTTGGTGCCCAGTTCCATATATGCGTTATCGATGTTCGGGAACTGACGCAGGTCTTTAGTTTTGATGTTGGCTTTTGCGTAATCAACGGAACCGGTGCCGCCTTTAACCGCGACGACTTTACCGTCCAGATCTTTCACGCTTTTGATGTCGTTGTTGTTGGCTTTGACCATCACCAGCAGGCCGCTTTTGTAGTAGCCGTCTGAGAAGTCGATCGCTTTTTCGCGCTCAGGGGTGATGGTGATCCCGGCCAGCGCCAGGTCAACGTTTTTGGTTTGCAGGGCAGGGATGATGCCGCTGAAGTCCATTGGCTTCAGGGTGTAGTCCAGCTTCAATTCTTTTGCGATAGCAGCCCACAGATCCACGTCAAAGCCGACATATTTATCGCCTTGTTTAAATTCGAAAGGAACGAACGCGGTGTCGGTCGCAACGACCAGTTTTTTATCAGCGGCATGGGAAGATACTGCAAAAGCCAGGGTGAGTGCAGCCAGTGAAACTTTCAAAATCGACTTCATAGCATTTCCTTTGTTAATCCACGGGGCGATCCCCTGCGTAAGTGGCGACTCATGAAAGAATCATGCCAAACTTGCAACTTACTGTTTTGCAAGGATGTGATTTTTTAACATTGCACATTGAGCGTTGCAAGCTGGTCATAACGCACCGTTATGGTGCTCCATTTTGGTGCGAAAATTTAGCCAGCAGGGTGGGGGTTAGTTTTACCGCGAAATCAGCGGGCAAAACAATCACTCATTAACGATTGTGTGAGGTGATTATTACATTTGATTAACTTTGGGCGAGGAATTGAGCAATGGTCTGCGCTGTTTTGGTGCAATATCCTTCCCCGGGCGGGGAAGGATTCATAGGAAATTTATATGTATTACTCGATATTAGACTCAATGAACCACAGGAACTTGTCCAGATCGCGGGATGCGGCGGTCAAAATGTCTGCGGTGTCTTCGTCTTTCGCTTCGCTGACGGCTTTACGCACGTCGTTCGCCACAATGCCATAGCGATCGGCCAGCTCTTTCAGGTGTTCCTGAACGGTGTGAATGTCGAGTGGGTAGCTTTTCAGCGGTGTTTTGCTGTTGATAACCTGAGTGGTACCCAACGCAACGCCGCCCAGCTGTACGGCACGCTCGGCCATGGTGTCAAGATGCTCGGTCAACGCCGTGCGGAAGCCGTCGAGCATTTCGTGTACGGCAATAAAGTTAGCACCGCGCATGTTCCAGTGAGCCTGTTTGGTAATCAGCGACAAGTCGATGAACTGGACGACCTGGCGATTCAGCAGCTCAATGGTGGCCTTTTTCTCGCTGTCTTTCACATCATTACGGGTATATAGCAGGTTTGTAGATTTAGTTTTTACCAGTTTAGCGGTACTCATAATCTTTCATCCTCTTGATGTTGGTGTCCCAATGAATTACCGGCAATAAGTATAGCACCGCTTTTTCAGTTTGCAGGTGAGGGTAATACCTATCAAACCAATAGCAACAGGGAAATGGCAAAAGCAAACCCATTGTGGAACAGCGAGTTATCCCTACTTTAAAATTTGTGTCAAAAAGCATGAATAAATATGACGGCGAAAAGAAAATAATTCTTATTGAGGATTAAGGGCTGGCAAAAATATAAGTACTTGATTACGGGTAAATCATTTAATGCGGGAATTATCACCGCATTAAATGTTGGGGGTAGATTAATTTATGTCGACATTTTTAATTTGCGGCTCACGCTTCATGGTTAGCGTAGAGCCTACTGAAGCCGCGATGATAGAAAGCAGCGCGAGCCATTGCACCAGCGTCAGATGCTCACCGAGGAACAGCATTCCCGACAGTGCGGCAAGGCCAGGCTCAAGGCTCATTAGCGTCCCAAAGGTGCGGGTCGGTAACCGCGTGAGCGCAATCATTTCCAGCGAGTAGGGCAATGCCGTCGATAGCACGGCGATCGCCAGGCCAATGGGCAGCAGAGACCATTTCAACAGCGAGCTGGTTGCTTCCCACGCACCCAGCGGAACGAAGATAACCGCGGCAATCAGTGAACCAAAGGCCACCGTCGCCGGGCCGTGTTCTGCTCCCGCTTTTTGCCCGGCAATAATATAGACGGCCCAGCAGGCTCCCGCACCGAGTGCACAGGCGGCACCGGCCAGATCAACGTGGGAGATGTCCTGCCCAAGCGGCAACAGGAACCACAGCCCGGCAACGGCCAGTACCACCCAGATGAAATCGACCGCACGGCGTGAGGCAAAAAGCGCCACGGCCAGCGGCCCGGTAAACTCCAGTGCCACGGCAATCCCCAACGGTACGGTTCGCAGCGAGACATAAAACAGGTAATTCATGCTTCCCAGTGCCAGCCCGTAAAACAGCAGGGGCAGGCGCTGCTCTGGCTTAAAGCGCAGGCGCCAGGGTTTAAAAATCACCGCGAGGATTATCGTACCCAACAGCAGGCGCAGCGCGGTAACGCCCTGGGGGCCCACAAGAGGGAATAATGATTTCGCCAGCGAAGCGCCGCTCTGAATAGAGGTCATGGCAATAAGCAATACCACGATGGGCAACCAGCGTGGCATGTTACGGGAAGTTTGCGGCATCCTGCACCCTGTCAATATTTGTCTGTGTTTGGTCAAGAAAATAAAAGTCCGGCCAGTCTAAAGGATTAAGTTATGGCTGGTTGAACTTTTATTAAGAAAAATTCTCATGACGTGGAGTACGATCGGGGTGGTTTTTGTCAATTTACGTCAAAAATAAATTCGGAATTATCCGAATGACGGTTTTGTTAAAGGGGTTAATATTTGCCGTCTTAAGGTGTTATTTCTATAAATCTTAGAGACTTAACATGTAGTGGAAATGTTATGTTACATCAAAGGGCCCCTTAGACAACACAATTGGCGAAGAGTTTCTGTCATGGTTTTGTTATATTTAAAACTTAGGACTTACTTGAAGCACATTTGAGGTGGTTATGAAAAAAATTGCATGTCTTTCAGCTCTGGCTTGTGTTCTGGCCGTTTCCGTAGGTACCGCATCTGCAGCAACCAGCACCGTTACCGGTGGTTATGCTCAGAGCGATATGCAGGGCGTTGCTAACAAAGCTGGCGGTTTCAACCTGAAATACCGTTATGAAAATGATACCCCGCTGGGCTACATCGGTTCCTTCACCTACACCCAGAAAAGCGACACTCAGGACGGCGTGTACAACAAAGGTCAGTACTACGGTATCACCGCAGGTCCTGCTTACCGCATCAACGACTGGGCAAGCATCTACGGCGTTGTCGGTGTTGGCTACGGTAAATTCCAGGCGACCGAGTTCCCTGCCCACGAATCTGTAAGCGATTACGGTTTCTCCTACGGTGCAGGCCTGCAGTTCAACCCAATCGAAAACGTTGCTCTGGACTTCTCCTACGAGCAGAGCCGTATTCGTAGCGTTGACGTTGGCACCTGGATCGCTGGCGTAGGCTACCGCTTCTAATATCCCTTCTGGGATATAAATAAAAAATCCGCCCATATGGCGGATTTTTTTTATCTGTCATTCACGACAACTTACCGTGTCCTGGTCTCAAAAATATCCGTCTGCAGGTGAGTATAGTCCACTTTCTTCAGATTGAAGTTAGTGATGTAAGCCGGTCCGGCATTTTGCTCGGAAATGAATTTGTATTTCGGCATCAATTCTTTCGCCTGAATCCCCGTCCATGCAGAGAAGAAGTTCAGAAAATCATTGGCGCTACGGCGAGCTTTGATAAGTCTGTGCCTGGTGTCGTCGCTCGACAGCACCATAAACGGTACCTGAAAGTTCTGCTGGAACTTATCGTCATGCGCCAGGTACTGGACGTCAGTGCCGCGTTCCTTAAATGCCAGCCCGTGGTCGGAGAAATAGACCAGCGAGAACGTGTTGCCGGTATTTTGCAGCTGCAGATAAAGCTGTTTAAGCAGATCGTCGGTTTGCGTCATGCTGTAGAGGTAGCAGGAGGTTTCTTTCGACTGCACAAAGTCTTTGTATTTTCCCTGAGTACGATCGCAGGCCTGAGGATGGGATCCCATCAGATGCAGGACTATCAGCTGAGGCGTCTTGCGCTGCGTAGCAAAAACCTGAGCCGTCATTTTTAACAGGGCTTCATCACGGGTGTTTTTATCCGCTTCAAAATCACCGCTTTTCAGGAATTGCACCTCGTCGGCGCGTTTTGCGATACTGGCAATGGCGGTGTCGTACTCGCCGATTTGACCCTGGTTTGAGAACCACCAGGTCTGGAAGCCAGCGCGGTTTGCCAGCGTCACAAAGTTATCCTGGTACTGGGGTTTCCCGTCCACTACGCGATTAAGCGTCAGACCCAGAGATTTTTGCGTTGAGCCACTGGCTGAGATGTAATCCATAAACAGATTACCTTTCACCTGGCTTGCAAACGGCGTGTTATCCCAGTGGCCGCCAAATGCACCCAGCGCGTCACGACGGGCGCTTTCGCCAATCACGACCACATACGTATGGTATTTGGGCTGAACAGAAACCACGTTCCAGGAGTCTTTCTGCTGAGAAAGCTCCTTCATGCGGGTCTGCTCTTCAATGACTTCCTGATTATTGACCACGACATCTTTGACAAAGCGTACCACCGGGTAGCCCGTGTCTTTAAATTTAAACACGCCGCCGTAGACGAGGTTGGTGACCGGCGTGACGAAATAACAGACCACGCTGACGGCCAGGCATAAGCTATCGAAATGACGCCACGGGCGTTTTTCTTCGCGCCTGCGGCGCAGCGCCATCATGCCTAGCGCGAGAATAAAGAGGGAAACCACGTAGCTGTACCACGGGAAGATAGTCATTATCTCCGTGGATTCTTCAAAGTTGGTTGAGTGCAGCGCAAGTAACGTATTGAAGTTTGGTGAACCGTAAGCCTGGCTAAAAGGGAAGTACATCGCGGCGACGACGCTGCAAAGCACCAGCAACGTTTTCTGTATACGAGGCGCCGTACGCCACAGTAATAAAAGCACGCAGCTAAAGGCGACCGCGTAGAGCAGGCTGAATTCATAGCCGAGAGCAAAGTTAATCAGCAGTGACTGAAGAAAATAAAAACCCGTCCACGGATTCAGAGCGATTCCGCGAGCAGTCAGGGTATCTTTAACCGTTACATTCATCTTTATTATGGTCTTGCAAAACGCCATGCGGTGACCCTGGCGATAAGGGTAGAGCCTGCCTGACAGACGGAAACGAAGGGGAATAGCACCGCATCTACGAGCCGCTTCATGTACAGGGCTGCAAGAAGATAGAGCCGTAAGATAAGAAGATCAACTGATAACAGACAGCTGTTTTGCGAGACGGATTGCAAATCCGACAAATGATGGGGTTAACGCTCGGCTAAAGTAGCCATTAACGGGGATTTTACAGGGAGAATGTGACAAAAGAATGACCGCTAGCCAATTACGCTAACCGGAGTCGCCAGGCGGCGGATGCCTGGCGTTATTGGGTTTTTTCTTCTTTCTGCTGGGGTTTGCCTGAAACCCAATCACAAATCATGTTCAGCAGCATTAAGCGTACCTGGAAGGGGGAATGTGTAAACACGTTGATGCACCTCTTAAATTCGTTCATAGCGTCCTCCTGTTAGCCATACGATCGTTTTTCCATAAACAGATCTGACTGCATTACATACAGGTATAGCACAGGCTATATTTTATAGCCATGGCTATTTCGTTAATTTTTTGTGGATGAGCGATGGTGGTTTACAATGAAGCCTTCCGTCGTCAGATGACGACGCCGCGCCACTGGAAGAGGAAGCACTATGAGCCGTCGGGCAGGGCAAAAGAACAGCGAAAAAGTGACGCCATTACCGAATATTGAAGAGCATGTTGAAGGCTTCAGGCAGGTACGTGAAGCACACCGTCGTGAGTTAATTGATGATTATGTTGAGCTGATTTCCGATCTGATTAATGAGGTTGGCGAGGTTCGCCAGGTTGATATGGCTGCTCGCCTGGGCGTTTCCCAGCCCACGGTGGCGAAGATGCTGAAGCGTCTGGCGTCCGTTGGCCTGATTGAGCAAATTCCGTGGCGGGGGGTCTTTTTAACGCCGGAAGGTGAAAAGCTGGCGCAGCAAAGCCGCGAGCGCCATCAAATCGTTGAAAACTTCTTTCTCGCGCTGGGCATCAGCCCGGAGACCGCGCGCATTGATGCCGAAGGCGTAGAGCACCACGTCAGCGAAGAAACGCTGGACGCTTTTCGTAAATTCAGCGCAGAGCGGGGTATCGGCTAAACATGCTGCTGCGTCTTGTGCAGCCGTTCCTGCGCGATCGTTTCCTGCATTTATTGCTGCTTATCGGCGTTGCCCTGAGCCTGGCGGTACCGTTCCGCCCGGCTTTGTGGCCTGCCGCGATTGACTGGCATACCATCATTACGCTGACCGGGCTGATGATGTTGACCAAGGGCGTTGAGCTGAGCGGGTATTTCGACGTGCTGGGACGAAAGATGGTGGCGCGTTTTGCCAACGAGCGCCAGCTGGCGCTGTTCATGGTGGCCGCGGCGGCGTTGCTGTCTACCTTCCTGACCAATGATGTCGCGCTGTTTATCATCGTTCCGCTGACCATTACGCTGAAAAAACTCTGCTCTGTTCCGGCAAGCCGACTGATTATCTTTGAGGCGCTGGCGGTCAACGCTGGCTCTTTGTTAACGCCTATCGGCAACCCGCAAAACATCCTGCTGTGGGGCCACTCGGGCCTCTCGTTTGGAGCATTTACCTGGCAGATGACGCCGCTGGCGCTGGCGATGACCGCCAGCCTGCTGGTACTGGCGTGGTTTTGCTTTAAGCCCAAACCGCTACACTACGGTGGCGAAGCTAATGAAAGCCGCTGGCAGCCGAAGCTTGTATGGTGCTGCCTGGCGTTCTACATCGTGTTTATTCTTGCGCTTGAGCTAAAGCTTGAGCTTTGGGGGCTGGGGCTGATTGCGCTTGGGTTCCTGATGCTGGCGCGAAGAGTATTGCTCAGCATCGACTGGAGCCTGCTGCTGGTGTTTATGGTGATGTTTATTGACGTGCATCTCATCACTCAGCTTCCAGCGCTTCAGCATTCGCTTCAGGGCGTGGCTCAGCTTTCTTCAGGCGGGCTATTTAGCCTTGGCGTCTTGCTCTCACAGTTTATCAGCAACGTTCCGGCCACCATTTTACTGCTGAACTATGTTCCTGCCTCGCTGCTGCTGTGCTTTGCGGTCAATATCGGCGGCTTTGGCCTGTTGCCCGGCTCGCTGGCTAACCTAATTGCCCTTCGCATGGCAAACGATCGCCGCATCTGGTGGCGTTTCCACCTCTATTCTCTGCCGATGCTGCTCTGGGCGGCGCTCATTGGCTACGGTTTTTTACGCGTCTTTTCCTTCGGATAACTCCCTTTTGTCAATTTTTCCAGGCGAAATGTAAAGCTAGCTCCTAAGTTTACTTAACGGTAAAACTGAATTGGCGCGCATGACGCGTATCGGGGCCTATGGCAGACAACAATGAGCGTTCGGAAAAGGCCGAAGCACAGCAGGAAAATAACGAGACGGCGAGCAAACGTCCCGGCAAAAAACCGCTGATTATTCTGGGCGTTGTGGTGGTTATCATGGTGATTGTCGCGGTCGTGTGGTGGCTTCTAACCCGCAATGAAGAGACCACAGACGATGCCTTTACCGACGGTAATGCCGTCACTATCGCACCCAAAGCGGCGGGATATGTCACCGAATTACGCGTCAATGATAACCAGCGGGTTAAGCAAGGGGATTTGTTGGTGGTTATCGATCCCCGGGATGCCAAAGCTCAGTTCGACCAGGCGCAGGCGCAGGTCGGGCTTGCGCAATCCCAGCTGCACCAGGCTCAGGCCCAGTTGGACCTGGCGAAAGTGCAGTATCCCGCCCAGCGTGACCAGGCCGCTGCGCAGGTTGCTAAAGCAGAAGCTGACCTGGCTAACGCCCGCGCAGAGTATAAACGCCAGCGCGGCGTCGACCCCCGTGCAACCTCTCAGCAGAATATTGACTCCGCGAATGCGCAACTGCGCTCGGCGGAGGCCGGGGCGGCTAATGCCCGGGCCCAGCTGGAAGTGGCTAATCAGGTGAAACTGCAAATTCGTGCTCAGGAAACCAACGTCGAAGCCCGAGTCCGGCAGGTTGAGCAGGCCAAAGCCCAGCTTGAAACCGCTGAATTGAATCTCTCTTATACCGAAGTCCGCGCTCCGTTCGATGGCTTCGTTACGCTGCGCAACGTCCAGCTTGGTTCGCTGGTGCAGGCGGGGACGGCGCTGTTTTCTCTGGTTTCGACGGACGTGTGGGTGACGGCAAACTTTAAAGAATCCCAGCTTGAACGCATGAAGCCGGGGAATAAGGTGCAAATCAGCGTTGATGCCTACCCGAACCTGAAGCTGGAAGGCCATATCGACAGTATTCAGCAGGGCAGCGGCTCGCGGTTCTCCGCGTTTCCGGCGGAAAACGCTACCGGCAACTTCGTTAAAATCGTGCAGCGTGTTCCGGTAAAGATCGTGGTTGATAAAGGGCTGGATGCCGAACATCCGCTGCCGCTTGGTCTGTCGGTTGAGCCGAAGGTGACCGTAGAATGAGCGATGTGGCCGAACAGCATCATGAAAACTGGAAGCCAGCCAGCAATCCTTGGGCGGTCGCTATCGTCGTGACGCTGGCGGTGTTTATGGAGATCCTCGACACCACCATTGTGAACGTTGCGCTGCCCCATGTTGCCGGTTCGCTCTCCTCAAGCTATGACGAATCAACCTGGGTTTTGACCTCGTATCTGGTGGCAAACGGTATTGTGCTGC
Source organism: Cedecea sp. (assembly GCF_036500665.1). NCBI lineage: Bacteria > Pseudomonadati > Pseudomonadota > Gammaproteobacteria > Enterobacterales > Enterobacteriaceae > Cedecea > Cedecea sp. The sequence goes on along the minus strand of NZ_DASYBS010000061.1, from coordinate 29,157 downwards.
CCATCTCCGCTTTTCTCAGCCGCCTGTTTGGGCGCAAGCAGTTTTTCCTGATCTGCATTGTGATGTTCACCATATGCTCATTTCTTTGCGGTATCGCAACCGAGCTATGGGAAATCATTCTGTTCCGCGTATTGCAGGGATTTTTCGGTGGCGGACTTCAGCCTACGCAGCAATCGGTACTGCTCGACTACTTTAAACCGGAAGATCGCGGTAAAGCGTTCGGTCTGTCGTCGATTGCGATTATCGTTGCGCCGGTCCTCGGCCCCACTCTGGGAGGCTGGATCACCGACAACTACTCCTGGCGGTGGGTGTTCTTTATTAATATTCCGGTAGGTATTGTCACGGTGCTGGCGATTTACCAACTGCTGGAAGACCCGCCGTGGGAAAGTAAGGCGAAAGAAAAGCTGAGCGTTGACTGGACCGGGATCGGGCTTATCGCGCTCGGCCTTGGCTGCTTACAGGTGATGTTGGATCGGGGGGAAGATGACGACTGGTTCTCCTCTGGCTTTATTCGCACCTTCGCCGTGCTGACGCTTGTCGGTATCATCGGCGCAATTTTCTGGCTGATTTATGCCAAAAAGCCGGTGGTGGATCTGCACTGTATGAAAGACCGGAACTTTGCCGTTTCCAGCCTGTTGATGGCCGGTATGGCGATGATCCTTTACGGCAGTTCGGTGGTCATTCCACAGCTTGCGCAGCAGGATTTAGGCTATACCGCCACCTGGTCCGGGCTGGTTTTATCGCCGGGAGCCGTACTTATTGTTCTGACCATACCGTTGGTGATTAAGCTGATGCCGGTGGTGCAAACGCGCTGGATCATCGCCTTTGGCTTTAGCTGCCTTGCGGCCTCGTTCTTTTGGTCCCGCACGCTTACGCCGAACGTCGACTTCGAAACGCTGGTACTGTTCCGCAGCGCGCAATCTTTCGGGCTCGGGTTCCTGTTTGTACCGCTGACGACCATCGCGTTTGTCACCATTCCCCGCAGGCTGAACGCTGATGCGGCCGCATTGTTTACCATGTTCCGCAACGTGGCCGGCTCAATAGGCATTTCCCTCTCTACTGCAGCGATCACCGAGCGCGCGCAAACGCACAGCGCCAATCTCAGCAGCCATATGACGCCGTTTAATGAGTCATTCCAGCTGGCTATTCGTCAGGGAGCCGAAGCGGTTCGCAACTTTACCCATCAGGTCGGTGACCCGATAAATATTGCAACCGGGCAGCTTTATAAGACGATGATCGAGCAGTCGCGTTTTCTTGCTTATATCGATGTCTTTACCTTGCTTAGCCTGGTGGCGCTGCTATTGATTCCATTTTGTTTATTGCTTTCGCCAGTGAAGAGCGAAGGTCAGGCGGGAGCGCATTGATATGCTAAAAAGAGTGATGCTAAGTGCGTTAGCGCTGCTGGTGGCGGGCTGCGCCGTGGGGCCGGATTACCAGGCTGCGAAGCCGCAAACACCGGCAGGTTTTAATGAAACGCGGCGGGCTTCGGCGGATGAGGTGTCCAGGATACAAACCGGTGCTATTAACCCTCGCTGGTGGCGTAATTTTAATTCTCCACAGCTTGATAGCCTGATTGAACGAGCCATTGCCGACAACCTCACGCTACAGCAGGCCGTGCTGCGTATTGCCGGCGCCAGGGAACAAATTACCCAGGCGGGTGGGGCGTTTTATCCGAGCGTAAACGGGAGCCTGAGCGCCACTCGCCAGCAGCTCGGGCTGGAAGGAGAGCTAAAGTCTCACGACGTTTATGACAAGCTGGACACTGTTGACCCGCAGTTGAGCGGCGCGCTGGGGGCGCTAACCAAACCGATTAATCTTTATCAGGGGAGCTTTGACGCTTCCTGGGAGCTGGATCTGTGGGGGAAAGCACGGCGCCAGGTTGAAACGGCTCAGGCCCGGCAGCAAGCAGCGATTGAGCAGCGCAACGACGCCCTTGTTTCTCTGGAGGCCGAAGTGGCGAGAGTATGGCTCCAGCTTCGCGGCGCACAAAGCGTTGTGCAAACAATGCAAACCCAAATTGATACCGCCAGGCAAAGTCTTGAGCTGACGCAAAGCCGCCAGCGTAGTGGGTTATCGCAGCAGATGGATGTTGAGAATGCCCGTGCCCAGTTGAGCACGTTGCAGGCGAAGCTCCCGCAGTATCAGGCGCAGGAGCGGCAGGCAATGAACGGCCTGGCGGTATTACTCGGCAAGCTGCCGGGCGCGCTGGATAGCGAACTGGCGAATAAGCAGCCGCTGCCGCCGCTGCCCGATGTGGTTGCCGTGGGCATCCCTTCTACCCTGGCTCGCCGTCGGCCGGACGTGCGGGAGGCGGAAGCCAACCTGCATGCGGCCACGGCAAATATCGGTGTATCCGTAGCCCAGCTGTTCCCGAGTCTTTCACTTACCGGGCAGTTTGGCCTGCGTAACGATGAGACCAATCACCTGCTTGACTGGAGTAGCCATTTCTACAGCATTGGGCCACAAATCTCGATCCCCATTTTCCAGGGCGGGCGGCTGGTTTCCAGCGTAAAAATTGCCAGAGCGCAGCAGGGAAGCGCGGTGTTGCAGTATCGCCAGACCGTCCTGACTGCTCTGCAGGACGTGGAGAATGCCCTGGTGAGCTACCGAACCGACCAGCAACGAGAAGCCGAATTGGCGCGCACCAGTGAATCGCTGCAAACGGCGCTTGAACTGGCGAGTGACAGTTATCGTAAAGGCATCGCAACTTTCCTGAACGTGCTTGATGCCCAGCGGCAACTGGCACAGGCCGAACAGCAGCGCGCGGAGGCTCGGGTTCAAAGCAGCATCGACCTGGTGGCGCTCTACAAGGCCCTTGGCGGCGGCTGGGAGCCGTATCAGCAGGTTAATCTTCCCGACTATTCGGTGTTTGGAGAGGCACCAGGCGGATGACTCAGGCAGAAACGGGCAAGGAATGAGCAGAAATCCACCATTTCATCGCGCAGTACTGCGCGTATAACTGGCTGACCGCACTTTCCTTCCTGAAACCCTGAACATGAGGTACCGATATGCGCTATAGAAAATTAGGTAACACCGGCCTGTTTGTTTCAGAACTTTGCCTTGGCACCATGACCTTTGGCGGCGAAGACGGCAGCGGCATATGGGGCAAAATTGGCCAGCTCGCGCAAAATGATGCCGATAAACTCGTCGGCAGCGCACTGGATGCCGGAATTAACTTTATCGATACTGCAAACGTCTACGCCGGTGGCCGCTCGGAGGCGATCGCCGGGCAGGCGCTGAAAAACCTTAACGTGCCGCGTGAAAATGTGGTAGTGGCCACCAAAGCCTTTGGCGAAACCGGCACCGCCGGGCCAAACTCCCGCGGCTCCTCGCGTTTTCATCTGCTGAACAGCGTCAAAGAGAGTCTGCAGCGGCTGCAGCTCGACTATATCGATCTTTACCAGCTTCACGGCTTTGATCCCGCTACGCCGGTAGAGGAAACGCTTCGTGCGCTGGACTCGCTGGTGCAGCAGGGGCTTGTGCGCTACATCGGCGTGTCCAACTGGGCTGCCTGGCAAATCATGAAGGCGTTGGGGATCTCCGAAAGGTTGGGGCTGGCTCGCTTTGCCTCGCTGCAGGCCTATTACACCATTGCCGGGCGTGACCTTGAACGTGAGCTGGTGCCGATGATGCAGAGCGAGGGCCTCGGGCTGATGGTGTGGAGCCCGCTCGCGGGCGGGCTACTTAGCGGTAAGTACGAGCGCGATGGGAAAGCCGAGACCGGCAGCCGTCGTCTGGAGTTCGACTTCCCGCCGGTCAACAAGGATCGCGCGTTCGACTGCGTGGACGTGATGCGTGAAATTGCCGATGCAAAAGGTGTTTCCGTGGCTCAGGTTGCGCTGGCATGGCTGCTGCATCAGCAGGCGGTGACGACGGTGATTATCGGCGCGAAACGCATTGAGCAGCTTGATGACAATATCGCCGCAACGGGCATTCGCTTTAGCGAAGATGAGCTGACCAAACTGAATGCGGTGAGCGAATTGCCGCGCGAATATCCAGGCTGGATGCTGGAGCGGCAGGGCGAGTACCGCCGTGAACAGCTGAAAAATCAGTTTTAGACAGTGGCCAGTTTTCCCCCTCTTCCGTAGGGAGAGGGGGAAAACAAGCGATGCGATAAAACTACCGTTTCAGCTTCAAATGCAGCAAAGGGAAAGGATTCCCTTCGCCGTCGAGTTCTGAACGCCCGGTTTGCTCAAACCCCATGTGCAGATAAAACCCAACGCCCTGTGGGTTCTGTTCATTCACGTCCACTTCATCAACCTGCAACTGCTCAATGGCCAACTGCAAAAGCTGCTTGCCCACGCCTGTGCCACGGCTCTCGGGCGCAACAAACAGCATTTCAATGCGGTTTTCGTTGCAGCCGATAAAACCGAGTGGCTTGCCAGCTTCACCGGCCGCCAGCAGCATCGGGATCTGCGGCATGTAGCGTTCACGAACCTGGGGCTTCAGCGCTCTGATATTTTGCTCAGGCAAAAAGTCATGCGTGGCGCGGACTGACGCCTCCCAGATTTCCGCCAGCGCATCAAAATCCGCCGGGGTTGCTTTTCTTATCGTTAACATTGTTGTTCTCAAAGGTCGTTAGTTAAACGGCGCTTCTTTTTTCAGGATCTTGTCGATCACGTCCAGAACGCCCTGCCGGTTGCAGTGCCCGGCCCGATGGGGGGTAATACGCTTAATTTTGTCCGGCGCGTTAGCCATGGCAAAACCGAACCCGGCTTGGGTCAGCATCTCAATGTCGTTGCCGCCGTCACCAAAGGTCACGACTTCACTGTCCTTAATGCCCCATTTCTCCTGAAGGATCCGCAGGCCGTTGGCTTTATGAATGCCAGGAATAATCAGGTCGATAGAGCCGTGTCCGCTGGTGACCGGCACCATAATGCCTTCCAGCTCCGCACCGAGGGCGTCCATGGTTTCATCCAGCTGGCTATCCGGCAGGTTCAGGGCGAACTTGAAGAATACGTCGTCGAGGCCGGAGAAGTTTTCCACGTGCTCAAGACGGTGGTAGAACTTCGCCGCCAGCGCCTTAAAGTTGTCGTCGTAGCGATTAAGGGTATAGCCGTTACGTTTGCCGCAGGCGATGATTTCCACGTGCGGCAGCGTCAGCAGATGATCGATAACCGTGTTGAATTCCTGCTTTGTCAGCTCACCGTTAAACATATCTTCGCCTTCGCTGACCACCCAGCCGCCGTTATCAGCGACGAAAGAGATCTCGTGGGCAATCTCCGGGAAGAAGGAGATCAGCTGGAAGTACTGGTTCCCGCTGGCCACCACAAAGCGAATACCTTGCGCCTTCATTTGCTGATATTGCGCAGCAAAGCGTTCGCGGTTGTAGGTTTTAGCGTCATCAAGAAAAGTGCCGTCCATGTCTACTGCAATCAGTTTGATGCTCATTGAACTCTCCATTATTCAGTCTCTAAAGCCTGCCGAGGGGGCTGCCCGGGTTTAGCGACTGCGCGGGCAACCAGCGCTGCAAGAATCATTAATGTCAGCACCACCAGCATGGCGTGGCGCAGGCCGTAATGCTCGCCGAGGAAGCCTAACAGCGGCGGCCCCACTAAAAATGCAACGTAGCCAGAAGCGGCAACGACGCTGACGCGGCTGGCCGGATCGGGGCCGGTATCGCCCGCCGCCGAAATGGTCAGCGGGAAGCCCAGGGACGTGCCCAGCCCCCACAGAATAACCGACACGCCAGCCAGAAATGCGCTGTCGACAAACACAATCATCCCGATGCCAATGATGCCCATGATCGCACAGGCGCGGACCACGATAACGCGGCTGTAGCGGTCGATAAACCAGCCGCCGGTAAAGCGCCCGACCGTCATGCCAAGGGTAAATCCAACGTAAATAAGCGAGCCGGAGGTCGGGCTAAAGCCGTGCCCGTCGACCATTAGCAGCGGCAGCCAGTCGTTGGCTGAGCCTTCGGCAAACGCCATGGCCAGCACGACAAAGCCAATCAGCAGCAGCTGAATATCTTTATAAAACGGGCGATGTGGCTCGTGCGCTTCGCTTTTTTCCGGGTTGTTTTTGCCCACGCCGTGCGGCACGGCGATAAGCGCGATAGCAATCGGCGCGATGACCACCAGGCCAATCAGCAGCAGGTGCCCCCACGAGACCACGTTCCACGCGGTCAGGCTCAGGCCAATACCGGCGCCCACCAGCGTCCCCAGGCTAAAGAAGCCGTGCATCATCGGCAGCACGGTTTTCTTCAGCAGGCCTTCGATAATGGCACCTTCAACGTTCATCGCCACCTCGGACGACCCTAGCCCGCAGCCGAGCAGCGCGAGGCCAACCGCAAACAGCACCGGCGAGGCAAGATAAAGCGCAAGGCTCATCACCAGCATCCCGGCGACCATCAGCGTCATGCCGCTGCGAATAATCGTGCGGGTGCCAAAGCGTTTCACCAGCCAGCCCGAGCAGAGAATGCCGCCCATCGATCCTATGGATAAGCCAAATAATACGATGCCCATCCCGGCGGTAGATACGCTGAGCGTATCGCGGATGGCGGGGGTGCGCGTGGCCCAGGAGGCCATGACCAGACCTGGAAGGAAGAAGAAGGTGAACAGAGCCCAGGTACGGAGCTGTAAGGCTTTTCTCTGCGAAACAGACATGAACAACAACCAGTGAAAGAGAAACAGGTGAGCAGACTAGCAAGCTTGTGTACATTTGTACACATCCCGGTATAGACTCTTTGTCATACTCTAAATTCAGGTAGGTAATGATGAGCAAAGCCCCGCGCCGGAATGACCCCGAACGCCGCTCGCGTATTCTGCAGGCGACGCTGGACATGGTGGTAAAGCACGGTATTAGCGATATCACACACCGCAAAATTGCCGCCGAAGCCGGCGTCTCGCTGGGATCAATGACCTACTACTTTTCCGGCATAGAGTCGCTGCTTTGCGAGGCGTTTACCCAGTTTGCCCATCAGATGTCGGACAGCTATCAGGAACGTATGCAGCAGGCCAGCAGTCGCGATGAGGCCTGCGAAGCGATAGTCGATATGATTTGCGGCGGCTGCGTGGCCACGCCGTACAACATGCAGGTGATGTACCAGCTCTACGCTTATGCCAGCTGCAATCCGCAGCTAAAAGACATCATGCAAGACTGGATGATCCGCAGCCAGCAGGCGCTGGAGCCGTTTTTCGACCCGCTAACCGCCAGAGCGCTCGACGCTTTTCTGGAAGGCATGACGCTGCACTACGTCACCGACCGCGAACCGATGGGGCGCGACGATATGCGGATGATGGTGAGAAGGATTGTTGGGCCGTGAAGCCTGGCTCTTCAGTAATAATGCGTCCTTCTGTTTTTCGCGGGTGAGGCATCGACTTCAAGATACACGGCATACGTTCCTGATTTTGGAAAATGGCCCATTGCATATTCAATGGCCTTTTTTTGCTCAAGAAGAATGTACCTTCGTGTCTTTTTGGAATAGTAAATATTGAAGACAATCCCTGCAGCCATCCATAATAAAACAAACTCAACGAAAGGCACCATACTGTAAATAAACCATTTGTCCTTTTTGAACTTAGCGACAGCACTTATTAAGTATCTATTCCCTTCCTGAGTTGAAAAGAGGTTGCACAAATCATCAATCCGCTGGTGGGAAAGAGACTTCACTGCCCCTTCAGAATACTTTTTTGCTACGCAGTTCTGTCGGGTTATTTCCCATTGTGGCGGCGATGTCAGGCTCGCATCAGCGGCTTTGTCGTTTGAGATGAAGAACATATCACCCGTGGATTTCCAATACAGTAAGGCTGACTCTGGAGGAGTTCTGGCTGTGCGAACAAGTTCCGGAGCAAGGTAGCCTGTGCCAGCAACAAAAAGCATCACCATTGTGGCCGCAACTACCTTTTCCATCCGGCCAACAAAAGGCAGCTCTTTGAGCGGAATTGAAATCATGAAAAAATTAAGAATAAATGCAGGCACACCAGCATTTTTTAAAATATGGCTATGGCCTTTTTTATATTTTAAGATTTTATTTTTTAGCTTGAATAGTGGCTTAAGCAAAAATACAAGGATTGTAATAGAGGCAACAATTGTGCCTAGCGGAGCATTTAAAAACTCCGAACTAAACATATTAAAGGCAACAGGATTTAGATCGTTCATACACGCTCCTTGTGCACTACATACTTTATTTATCAATTCTTATCATCGACGAAGGACTTTGCAAGCATCAATGAATAAAACATGGATGATGTCTCCCGGCAACAGGAGTTCTCACTGGCTGGTACTCTGTGACCCTGAAAGTATAAATGCTGAAAGTTGCGGCCATGAAGTGCCATCAGACGCAGAAAAATAAAAAACCATTTATGTAAACGGGTTGGTGAAAACAATGACTTGCATGATAATCAATAAGTTAGTTTGGTGGTTAGAGGTGGATATTACGGGGCATTGCCAACCGCTGTCGCCACTTGGCTCATCATGACTTATTTTAAACGCCAGGGGCCTTTCTCTTCTAATTGCTCCACAGTTCCTTCTGACTCAAGTTCGCGGAGGAGGGCTACCGCCCAGTATTGTTGCTGCGTACTTAGGGCTTTAGGGTAATCTCCCCAGTCGAGACCGCAGAGACGAAATACCTCTGCTTGCTTAATTCCCTTACCATTTATGCGTCCATCTGGGTGCTTTGCCAAAGCAGCAAGAGCCAGTTCTTTTGCTTTAGTACGAAGCTCTAACCCCTGTTTCTGTAACTCATTCATAATCATATTATCCCTGATAATCAAGACTGCTCTAATATTACTCCCCAACTATCAGGTGCGCACGTGAGTTGTGACCCTGGCCCAAAAGGTATGCAGGAACAATTTTCTTACTGAGTCTGACCCGCCGCTGATGTAATAGAGTTCTCGTGATGAACTGGCTTAGAAAGAGGCGGATTTCACATGCGGTTCAGTCCACTTCCCCGGCTTGCTTTATGATTTCTGCAACTACACTCCTGCTAAATCCTTTTTCATCTGCGATCTCCATTACTTTGGCTTCAGCCATGGCTTTGATGCGCTGCCTAAGGTTGGCGCGGCTATTAGGTTTACTTTTTTTATCGGGCGAAATACCGACATAGAGCAACGTGTATCCATCCTGAGTAATACCCCCCTCAATTGGAACGCCTGGGGGAAAGATGAGCTTAAGAGTCACGACACAGCAGGTGGATACCTGGAAGAAACGTATTCAGCGGGACGGATTGAAAGGCTCGACCTATTTTTGCCAACAGGGCGGGGTCGTGTGGGTTTCCGCATCAGTGGATCATCAGGCTATCTGTCAGAAAGTTTTAGGCAGGGATTCAGGAACCAGTTCTTTGGCGAGTTATTTACGCTGGGATGATGTTGGTGCGGTGGCGTTGGTTGAATTGTTATACGCGATAGAAACGGCATGAAGTAAAGGCGTATGCCGCCATGACTAAAGCGTTGTTGCTATTCATGGAAAAGTTGAAGTGTAAATGATTGATTAGAAAAATAAAAACCCATCAACCTTGAACCGAAAACGGCGGGGTTGATGGGCTCCACAAATTGGGGACATCAAAGAAAAGCAGTGGCACTAATTCAGACTGACGCCCCGAAAGAAAGTTCGCTCAGACATAAAAAAAATATTTTTCTTTGTCTGTGGTTGCGATCACAAACCTGGCCATATCACGACAATGAGCGTACCTGCCAGGGTTAACAACACGTTAGCGATAGCATAGGTTCCGGCGTACCCCAGCGCAGGAATGTTGCTGCGCGCGGTGTCGCTGATGATTTCCATCGCTGGCGCACAGGTACGCGCCCCCATCATTGCCCCGAACAGCAGCGCGCGGTTCATACGAAGAACATAGGCGCCGAACAGGAAGCAGATAATAACCGGCACCAGGCTCACGATAAGACCTGCAATAAGCATCTGGCCGCCCACCGCGCCGAGGCCGTTGCTGATGCCGCTGCCTGCGCTCAGGCCAACACCGGCCATAAAGACCATCAGGCCAAATTCTTTCACCATATTCAGCGCACCCTGCGGGATGTAGCCGAAGGTCGGGTGGTTAGCGCGCAGGAATCCGAGCATGATGCCAGCAAACAGGAGACCAGCGGCGTTACCGATGCCAAAGCTAAAGGAGCTGAACTGGAAGGTCACCATGCCCACCATCAGCCCAATTACAAAGAAGGCGCAGAACGCCAGCAGGTCAGTTATCTGGCTGTGGATCGAGATAAAGCCGATGCGTTCGGCAACGGTTTTGACGCGCCTTGCGTCGCCGCTGACCTGTAAGACGTCGCCTTTGTTCAGCACGATATTGTCGTCGATAGGCATTTCAATCTGGCTGCGGATCACGCGGTTCAGGAAACAGCCGTGATCGGTGAGCTTCAGCTGCGCCAGGCGGCGGCCCACGGCGTTGTGGTTTTTCACCACAATTTCTTCGGTAACGATACGCATGTCCAGCAGGTCGCGGTCGAAGACCTCTTTGCCGTTACGGAAACTTGGGTCAAGGCGCGAATGCGAGTCCGGGTAGCCCACCAGAGAAATTTCATCGCCCATTTGCAGTACGGCATCCCCGTCCGGGTTGGCCAGAATGCCGTTGCGGCGAATACGTTCGATGTAGCACCCTGTCTGGCGATAAATGCCCAGTTCACGCAGGTTTTTGCCGTCGGCCCAGGCGACCAGCTCCGGCCCGACGCGGTAAGCGCGGATCACTGGAAGGTAGACTTTGCGTGCGGCGTCGGTATCAAGACCGCGTTCGCGGGCAATTTGCTGGGCGCTGGTCTGCAAGTCCTGATGCTGGAGCTTCGGTAAATAGCGTGCGCCAACAATCAGGCTTACCAGGCCAATAAGGTAGGTCAGGGCGTAGCCGAGGCTAAGGTTATCAAGAGAGGTCGCAAGTTGGGCGGCGGGCATACTTGAATGGCGCAGCGTGTCGCCAGCACCGACCAACACAGGGGTTGATGTCATCGCGCCTGCGAGCATACCGGCGGTAAGGCCGATGTCCCAGCCGAACAGCTTGCCGAGGCCGAGCGCGATCAGCAGCGCGCTGCCGACCATCACCAGCGCAAGCATCAGGTAATTTTTGCCGTCGCGGAAGAAAATGGAAAAAAAGTTTGGCCCGGCTTCGACGCCCACGCAAAAAATGAACAGCATAAAGCCAAGATTTAACGCATCGGTATTGATCGAGAAATGTTGTTGCCCGAGTAATAAAGAGACCACTAAAACACCAATGGAATTACCCAGTTGCACCGGACCGAGGCGTAATTTACCCAGGCAAAGTCCCAGCGTCAGTACAACAAATAACAAAAGGATGTAATTCCCGTTTAACAAATCTGCGACGTTTATATTCACGAAGGCTAACTTCTTGTTTACCAGTAAGCTGTTGAAAGAGATAGATTTATGCGCTAATGTCTTGACGGTTTCGTCAGTGACGACCGGCAAGTTATCACGCATATAAATATCTCACGCGACGACCGAATTTCCGCCGCTAGTTTAATCTTTCTAAGTATCAGCGGCTAGTAAGAATATTGTGCTAATTGTGGCAATGCTTTATCGGCACGGATGGCCAACGTTTTATCAAATCGGGTAAAGACTCTGCTGAACGTTCAGGTGGGGTATTTTCGAGTAAAAGCAGATGTCAGGAGGTAAAATGCACAGACGAGCGCAACGGTGGCTGGGAATTGTCTGCTGCTTCGTGCTATTTATTCTGGTTTTTCTTTCGCTGCATTTACACATAATGGGGCGATTCATTGCATCCGGGCACTATGAGCTTGGGCTGCTGTTTTTTCTCTTCCCCGGTGCTGTCGCCAGCGTTATCTGCAAAGGCGATAAAGTAGTGAAGCCGCTGGTCGGCGCGATGCTCGCTTCACCACTGTGCTTACTGATTGCGCATCTTTTCTTACCCACAAGCCGTTCCCTCTGGCAGGAAATTGCCTGGCTGCTTAGCGCCGTGTTCTGGTCTTCGCTTGGGTCGCTTTGCTACCTGCTGTTTATCAGCTTTCGCGAGTGGGTGCGCGGCAATAAAAAAACCGACCTCTGAGAGTCGGTTTTTTCACGCCTGAACGAGCTTACTGTGCGGTCTGGAACAGGTTCAGATGTTCTTTTGCGTAAGCTTCGAAGTCGGTGCATCCGCCAATGTGCTGCTGGTCAAGGAAAATTTGCGGTACGGTTTCAACCGGTTTACCCACGGTTTTTTCCAGGTCAGCTTTGGTGATGCCTTCCGCGTGGATGTCCACATAGCGGAAGTTGAAGTCATCACGCTCGGCGGTCAGTTTCTCAGCCAGTTCTTTAGCGCGAACACAATATGGGCAGCCAGGGCGTCCAAAAATTACTGCAAACATGCTCTCTCCTCAGTTTTTATGGCCGATACTAACCGGCGAATGAGCCTATAATGCCGACATCCGTCACATTTTGAAAGAAGGTCGTGCCTGTTAGTTTGATGCCCGTAGGCTATCTGCCGTTACCCGCACCAATCGCCAGTGCAACGGCGGCTATAGTCATGGTATTTATTGGCCCTGGGCTAATGCAGCCCGATTCTGCTTCGAAACACTCTGATTTAAAAAAGCCAAAGGAAAACAATGATGACGCCGACCATTGATCTGCTTCGTTCTCACCGTTCAATTCGCCATTTTACCGGGGAACCTGTCACGGACGCGCAACGCGAAGCCATTATTGCTGGCGCACAGGCGGCCTCCAGTTCCAGTTTTTTACAATGCAGCTCGATAATCCGTATTACGGATAAGGCACTGCGTGAACAGCTGGTACCGTTGACCGGCGGCCAGAAGCACGTCGCGGAAGCGGCCGAGTTTTGGGTGTTCTGTGCCGACTTTAACCGCAATCTGCAAATTTGCCCGGATGCCCAGCTTGGGCTGGCTGAACAGCTGTTGCTCGGTGCGGTTGATACCGCGATTCTTGCGCAAAATGCTTTTACCGCCGCGGAGTCTTTGGGACTGGGTGGCGTCTATATCGGCGGCATTCGTAACAATATTGAAGCGGTGGGCGAACTGCTCGGTGTTCCGAAGTATGTGTTGCCATTATTTGGGCTTTGCCTCGGCTGGCCTGCCGACACGCCGGATATTAAACCGCGCATGCCTGCGGCGATGCTGGTGCATGAAAACCGCTATCAGCCGCTGGACAGGCCGCTGCTTGACGAATATGACGAGCAGCTTGCGCAGTATTATCTGAGCCGTGACAGCAACACGCGCCGCGACACCTGGAGCGACCATATCAGCCGCACCATCATCAAAGAAAACCGTCCTTTCATCCTCGATTATCTGCACAAACAGGGCTGGGCGACCCGCTAGTCAGCGCGGCGGCCAGGCCGCTATAGCGACGATTGATACATTTTCAGTATCAATCGTCGCCTCAAACGGTATTGGTTTCAATCGTCGGTCAGTCGTTATAACTGCTGAAGTTATAACGACAATCTGACAAGGAACCTCCTATGCCAACGCCTGTTTTTGATAACGCTCCCTTCTACGCGGCCGACATTATTCGCTCCCGGATTAACGGTCTGGTACCACGCATTGCTTTCATTCTTGGCTCCGGGCTGGGAGAGCTGGCGGAAAAAATCGACTCCCCCATTGTTTTTTCATACGAAGAGTTACCGGGATTCCCCGTCAGCACCGTCCACGGTCATGCAGGTGAACTGGTCGTCGGCACGCTGGCTGGCGTACCGGTGGCCTGTATGAAAGGGCGAGGGCACTTTTATGAAGGGCGCGGGATGTCGGTGATGACCAGCGCAATTCGTACTTTTAAGCTGCTGGGATGCGAAATTTTGTTTTCGACCAACGCCGCCGGTTCGCTACGCCCAGAGGTGGAGCCGGGGAGCCTGGTTGCTCTCAGCGATCATATCAATACCATGCCGGGCACCCCGACCGTTGGGCCAAATGATGAGCGGTTTGGCGAACGCTTTTTCTCGCTGGCAAACGCCTATGATGCCGACTACCGCGCGGTGCTGCAGCAGGTTGCGCGCGAGCAGGGCTTCCCACTGCACGAAGGCGTGTTTGTTTCTTATCCGGGACCCAACTTCGAAACCGCAGCGGAAATTCGCATGATGCAAATCATTGGCGGCCACGTGGTGGGGATGTCGGTTGTGCCAGAGGTGATCGGCGCCCGGCATTGCGGCCTGAAGGTCGTTGCCGTCTCGGCAATTACAAACCTTGCTGAAGGGTTGGGCAGTATTCAGCTTTCCCACGAACAGACGTTGAAAGCGGCTGCATTGTCGCGCCAGAACTTCATTAACCTGATTTGCGGCTTCCTCGGCAAACTGGCCTGATCCTCACTGACCACGGCAGGGAAAACAGATGGCGATTAAACTCCGCTTAAAAATCATGCTGTTTTTGCAGTACTTTATCTGGGGGGCGTGGCTGGTCACTTTGGGATCTTACATGATCAATACGCTCGGCTTTAAAGGCGCAGATGTTGGCATGGTTTACAGTACTAAAGGGCTTGCTGCACTGCTGATGCCGGGACTCATCGGGATCGTTGCCGATAAATGGCTCCCGGCCAATCGGGTGTATTCTCTCTGTCATTTGGTGGGGGCGGGTATGCTGGTCTGGGCGGCCAGCATTAACCAGCCGGGGCTGATGTTTTGGGCGATGCTGGGCAATGCGCTGGCTTTTATGCCAACCATCGCATTGTCCAATACCGTGTCTTACGCTTGTCTGGAAAAAGCCGGTCTGGATACGGTTAGCCATTTCCCGCCGGTGCGGGTGTTTGGCACCGTGGGGTTTATTGCGGCCATGTGGACCGTCAGCCTGATGCGTATAGAGCTGAGCAGCATGCAGCTTTATATTGCCGCCGCCGCTTCTGGATTGCTTGCACTCTATGCCCTTACGCTGCCGACTATTCCGGTGATAAAAAGCCAGGCCACGCGCAGCTGGGTAAGCCGCCTGGGGCTGGACGCGTTTGTGCTGTTCAAAAAGCCCCGGATGGCGATTTTTTTCCTGTTTGCCATGCTGCTTGGCGCGGTACTGCAAATCACCAATACTTTTGGTAATCCTTTCCTGCATGATTTCGCCCGCCAGCCGGCGTTTGCCGACAGCTTTGTGGTGCAGTACCCCTCAATTTTGCTATCCGTCTCACAGATGTCGGAAGTGGTCTTTATTTTGACGATCCCCTTCTTCCTGCGCCGTTTTGGCATTAAGCAGGTCATGCTGATGAGCATGGTCGCCTGGGTGCTGCGTTTTGCGCTGTTTGCCTGGGGCGATCCCTCTGCTTTTGGCTTTGTGCTGCTGTTACTCTCGATGGTGGTTTATGGCTGCGCGTTCGATTTCTTTAATATCTCAGGCTCCGTCTTTGTTGAACAGGAGGTGGACTCACGCATTCGCGCCAGCGCGCAAGGGCTGTTTATGACCATGGTGAACGGGATTGGTGCGTATCTGGGGGCGATTGTCAGCGGCTACGTGGTGGATTATTTCACCACGGATGGGGTCAAAGACTGGCCGACCATCTGGCTGGTGTTTGCTGGCTATGCACTGGTGCTCGCCGTGGTCTTTCACTTCAGTTTCCACTATCGTCATGGCCGGGAGCTTGATTCTTCGGCATCGCTCGCATATTAAGGCTCCCGGCCTTACAGCAAGCGTAGGCGATGGTAATTTATGAGGCTTGCTACTCAGGGAGCCTCATGAATACATCTCAGCGTATCTATCGCACTGACCTTAAACTCTTGCGTTATTTTCAGGCCGTGGCCGAAGAGCTGCATTTTGGCAGGGCAGCCGCGCGGCTGAACATGTCGCAACCTCCTTTGAGCTTCCATATTAAAGAGCTGGAGGCTCAGTTGGGCACCGTGCTTTTTATTCGCCATTCCCGGCACGTGGCGTTAACCCATGCAGGCGTTGTCCTGCTGGAAGAGACAAAGCAGCTGCTTAACAACGCAAGTCTTGCGCTGGCGAGGGTTGAACAGATTGGGCGCGGTGAAGGAGGGCGAATTCAGTTAGGGATTGTCGGGACCGCCATCTGGGGCGGGCTGCGCCTTGGGCTGCAGCAGTTTATTGCTGACTATCCGGCTACTGATGTGATCTTCCGCGAAAGGTCCCCGGGGGATCAGCTTGCGCTGCTTGAGCGCCACGAAATTGATGCCGGTATCTGGCGGATGGAGACTTGCCCGCCGGGCGGTCTGCAAAGCGAAAAACTGCATGAGGCGACATTTATGGTCGCGCTGCCGGAGCAGCACCCGTTAGCCCGCCAGCAGACGGTGGATATCACCCAACTGCGGCACGAGCCGTTCGTGACGATGACCGCCACTCACTCAGACTGGACTTTCCTGCAGCGCGTGTGTCGCGAAGCTGGTTTTACGCCCCGGGTTGTTCGTGAGGCGGTGGAGCCGCAAACCGTGCTGGCGCTGGTGAGTATTGGTTTTGGCCTAACCATTATGGCCGACAGCTATGCGCAAATGCGCTGGCCCGGCGTCGTGTTTCGCCCGCCAACCCGGCCAATACCCGCCGATCTTTATGCTGTATTTGATCCGGTGCACCTCACCTCGACCACAAAGCAATTCATTGAGGCACTTAAGCTGTCTCCGGCCGATTACCCCATCGTTGAACGGTGAGGGCAGTGGTATGATGGTCGGGCGGTTAATTTTGGTCTGGTTGCTCAGAGGTGCAGGGTGAAAATCGCTATTTTATCCCGGGATGGAACGCTCTATTCATGTAAACGCCTGCGTGAGGCGGCGATGCGTCGCGGTCACCAGGTGGAAATCATCGATCCCCTTTCTTGCTATATGAACATCAATCCGGCCGCGCCTTCCGTGCACTACAAGGGGCGACAGCTGCCGCATTATGATGCGGTGATCCCACGCATCGGCTCGGCCATCACCTTTTACGGCACGGCGGTGCTGCGCCAGTTCGAAATGCTGGGAAGCTACCCGCTGAATGAGTCGGTGGCGATTACGCGTGCGCGGGACAAACTGCGTTCGCTGCAGCTGCTGGCGAAGCAGGGTATCGACCTGCCGGTGACGGGGTTTGCCCATTCCCCGGACGACACCAGCGACCTTATTGATATGGTGGGCGGTGCGCCGCTGGTCGTGAAGCTTGTTGAGGGCACGCAGGGCATTGGCGTGGTGCTGGCCGAAACTCGGCAGGCGGCAGAGAGCGTGATTGACGCGTTTCGCGGCCTGAATGCCCACATCCTGGTGCAGGAATACATCAAAGAGGCCAAAGGGCGAGATATTCGCTGCCTGGTGGTGGGTGATGAGGTGGTCGCGGCTATTGAACGGCAGGCGAAGCCTGGAGATTTTCGTTCTAATCTGCATCGTGGCGGCGTGGCGCATCAGGTGGCGATTACCGATCTCGAGCGCGAAGTGGCGCTGAAGGCGGCCAGCACGCTGGGGCTGGACATTGCCGGGGTCGATATTTTACGCGCCGATCGAGGTCCGTTAGTGATGGAGGTGAATGCCTCGCCTGGGCTGGAAGGCATTGAAAATACAAGCGGTGTCGATATCGCCGGTCTGATGATCAAATGGATAGAGCAGCAGGCGCGTCCTGGGTACTGTCTTAAAACCGGGGGATAATCGCCAAATCGGCGCTTATGCATAGTATGAAGTGTCATTTTTGCGTAAGATGGCACGTTAATTTTTGAACCGGTAATGAGGTTTTTGCGTTTATGGATTCACTCGTCGTCCCGACTCTGGACACTTTACGCCGCTGGTTAGACGAAATCGGCGTAACCTTCTTCGAGTGCGATACCTGCCAGGCATTGCATTTGCCCCATATGCAGAACTTCGATGGCGTATACGACGCGAAAATCGATCTTGTGGACAATATCGTTCTGTTTTCCGCGCTGGCAGAGGTTAAGCCGTCGGCATTGCTGCCGCTGGCGTCCGATTTGTCGTCGATTAACGCCAGCTCACTGACCGTGAAAGCGTTCCTGGATATACAGGATGATAATCTGCCGAAGCTGGTGGTTTGCCAGTCTTTATCTGCCGCGGTCGGTATCACCCGCGAGCAGTTTGCCGCTTTCGTTCAGCAGAGCGAAGAGCAGGTTTCGATGGTGATTCTCGAGGCCTGCGCCAATCAGCTACTGTTTATTACTGAAGAAGAAGAGCGCGACAGCACAATTATTCAAACTCACTCCCTGCACTGATCCTTTCATATTTTAACGCAGTGGTCACCATCGCCGCTGCGTTCCGCATATTTTTATTCTGTCATATTGCCGTCACACCAAAACAAATCCCTGCCATAAGGCGAGTTTTCGCCGACTGTATAGACAAAAGATGTCTAAAAAGTTGATAAAAGGCGTTTTTTCATCCGGGCTATAGTCGCAAACCCTGGCTACAGTTATTCTTGCGTGGCCGTAAAAACGAGCAACGTCTGCGTGAAGGTAACCCAAATTCTTTTTCTGCAGAATGAATAGAGATGCATGAATTTTGCATGCTGAAAACAGCATGCGGCGAATGCGGATATGCCACATTGCGTAAATTCGGCTCATCCGAGCCTGGTTTGGCCTTTATTCAGAAGGAATGAAATTATGTTCGACCAACGTAAAAAATGGCTGTCGGGGATGGTTGCCGGTGCGCTGATGGTGGCTTCTGCTACCAGCTTTGCCGCCGAACAAAAGACGCTGCACGTCTATAACTGGTCTGACTATATTGCTCCGGATACCCTGGCAAACTTCACAAAAGAGACCGGCATCAAAGTGGTCTATGACGTGTTTGATTCCAATGAGGTTCTGGAAGGCAAGCTGATGGCGGGCAGTACCGGTTACGATCTTGTGGTGCCATCTTCGCAGTTCCTGGAGCGCCAGGCGCAGGCCGGTATCTTCGAGCCGCTGGATAAAAGCAAACTGTCGAACTATAAAAACCTCGATCCGGAAATGCTCAAGCTGGTGGCGCAAAACGACCACGACAATAAATACGGCATTCCGTACATGATGGTAACCACCGGCATCGGCTATAACGTCGACAAGGTGAAAGCCGCGCTCGGTAAAGATGCGCCGGTCGACAGCTGGGATCTGATCCTCAAGCCGGAAAACCTCGAAAAACTGAAAAGCTGCGGAGTGTCATTCCTCGATGCGCCGAGTGAAATCTACGCCACCGTACTGCATTACCTGGGCAAAGATCCTAACAGCACCAATGCGGCTGACTATACCGGCGCGGCTAACGATCTGCTGATGAAGCTGCGGCCGAATATTCGCTACTTCCACTCCTCGCAGTACATCAATGACCTGGCTAACGGCGACATCTGCGTGGCTATTGGCTGGTCCGGCGATATCCTGCAGGCGGCAAACCGCGCCAAAGAAGCCAAAAATGGCGTGAATATTGCTTATTCTATTCCTAAGGAAGGCGCGATGGTCTACTTCGATATGTTTGCCCTGCCGGCAGACGCGAAGAACAAAGACGAAGCGTATCAGTTCCTTAACTACCTGATGAAGCCGGACGTGGTGGCGAACATCAGTAACCATATTTATTACGCGAACGCCAACAAAGAGGCCACGCCGCTGCTGAGCGAAGAAGTCCGCAGCAATCCGGGAATTTACCCGCCGGCGGATATTCGTGCCAAGTTGTTCACACAAACGGTCATGCCGGCGAAGATTGACCGGGTTATCACCCGCGCGTGGACTAAGGTTAAAACAGGCAAGTAAGTCCTGGAACGTCTCAATACCGGGCGGTTGCACCAGAGTTGTGCAATCGCCCCAGCCTTACCGGAAGCCCTTGTTTCTGGACAGGCTAAAAGTACGGCAACCGGGCCGTACCTTCTTTTTGCTTTTGCCGGAGAGCAACAGAATTGAACGACGCAATCCCTCGCCCACAGTCCAGAACTCCGAAAGCGCTCACTCCGCTGCTGGAAATTCGTAACATCACCAAATCTTTTGATGGCCAACACGCCGTGGATGACGTCAGTCTGACCATCTATAAGGGTGAAATTTTTGCTTTATTGGGCCCCTCCGGCTGCGGCAAGTCCACACTGCTGCGAATGTTGGCAGGGTTTGAGCAGCCAAGCGCCGGGCAAATCATGCTGGATGGCGTCGATTTGTCGCACGTGCCGCCGTACCAGCGCCCGATCAATATGATGTTCCAGTCCTACGCGCTATTTCCCCATATGACCGTAGAGCAGAACATTGCGTTCGGCCTGAAACAGGACAAGCTGCCAAAGGCCGAGATTGCCAGCCGGGTAGCCGAAATGCTCACCCTGGTGCATATGCAGGAGTTTGCAAAGCGTAAACCTCACCAGCTGTCCGGCGGCCAGCGTCAGCGCGTGGCGCTCGCCCGCAGCCTGGCGAAGCGCCCAAAACTGCTGCTGCTCGACGAGCCCATGGGGGCGCTGGATAAAAAGCTGCGTGACCGTATGCAGCTTGAAGTGGTGGATATCCTGGAGCGCGTGGGCGTGACCTGCGTGATGGTGACCCACGATCAGGAAGAGGTGATGACGATGGCCGGGCGCATTGCCATCATGAACCGCGGTAAGTTCGTGCAGATTGGCGAGCCGGAAGAGATCTATGAGCACCCCACCACCCGTTACAGCGCGGAATTTATCGGCTCGGTGAATGTCTTTGAGGGGCTGCTTAAAGAGCGTCAAGAAGACGGGCTGGTGATTGACAGTCCAGGACTGGTGCATCCACTGAAGGTGGATCCTGATGCTTCGGTAGTTGACGGTGTACCGGTCTTCGTCGCACTGCGACCGGAAAAGGTGATGCTCTGCGACGAGCCGCCGGCCGATGGCTATAACTTTGCCGTGGGAGAAGTCGTGCACATCGCTTATCTCGGCGATCTCTCTATCTATCACGTTCGCCTGAAAAGCGGGCAGATGATCAGCGCTCAGCTGCAGAACGAACATCGCTACCGTAAAGGGGCACCCACGTGGGGGGATGAAGTTCGCCTGTGTTGGGATGCCGATAGCTGCGTGGTTTTGACGGTTTAAGGAGGGCAAGATGACAACACTTTCTGATGGCCCGGCAGAGCCCGCCGCACCGCAACCCGGAGGCATAAAGCGCTGGCTGGCACGGATACAGATGGCTCATGGCCGCAAGCTGGTCATCGCGCTGCCGTATCTGTGGCTGATCCTGCTGTTTATGCTGCCGTTTCTGATCGTCTTTAAGATTAGCTTTTCGGAAATTGCCCGCGCTATCCCCCCGTACAGCGATTTGGTTAGCTGGGCTGACGGGCAACTGTCGATCACCCTGAACCTGGCAAACTACTTCCAGCTGACGGACGATCCGCTCTATTTTGAAGCCTATTTGCAATCCCTTCAGGTGGCGGCGATTTCAACCCTGTGTTGCCTGGGGTTGGGCTATCCGCTCGCCTGGGCGGTGGCACACAATAAGCCCTCAACGCGCAATATTTTGCTGCTGCTGGTTATTCTGCCTTCGTGGACCTCATTCCTGATCCGCGTGTACGCGTGGATGGGGATCCTGAAAAACAACGGCATACTGAATAACGTGCTGATGTGGCTTGGGGTTATCGACCAGCCTCTGACCATTCTGCACACCAACCTTGCGGTGTACATCGGCATTGTTTATGCCTATCTGCCGTTTATGGTGCTGCCAATTTATACCGCGCTGACGCGCATTGATTACTCGCTGGTTGAAGCCTCTTTGGATCTCGGCGCACGTCCGCTGAAAACCTTCTTTAGCGTGATTGTGCCGCTGACCAAAGGCGGGATTATCGCCGGTTCGATGCTGGTATTTATCCCGGCGGTAGGGGAGTTCGTTATTCCGGAACTGCTTGGCGGGCCGGACAGCATTATGATTGGCCGCGTCCTGTGGCAGGAATTCTTTAATAACCGCGACTGGCCGGTGGCCTCTGCCGTGGCGATTATCATGCTCCTGCTGCTGATTGTGCCGATCATGTGGTTCCACAAGTACCAGAATAAAGCGGCGGAGGACCACGCATGAACAACTTACCTGTCGTGCGCTCTCCATGGCGTATTTTGATCCTGGTCATCGGCTTTACCTTCCTGTACGCGCCGATGCTGATGTTGGTCATCTACTCGTTTAACAGCTCGAAGCTGGTCACGGTATGGGCCGGCTGGTCAACACGCTGGTACGGCGAGTTGTTCCGGGATTCGGCGATGATGAACGCCGTTGGGCTAAGCCTGACGATTGCCGCCGCTGCCGCCACCATGGCCGTGATCCTCGGGACGATTGCCGCCGTGGTCATGGTGCGTTTTGGGCGTTTCCGTGGCTCGAACGGGTTTGCCTTTATGCTGACCGCGCCGCTGGTTATGCCGGATGTGATCACCGGGCTTTCACTTTTGCTGCTGTTTGTGGCGCTGGCGCATGCGATCGGCTGGCCGGGCGACAGGGGCATGCTCACCATCTGGCTGGCGCACGTGACGTTCTGTACCGCTTATGTTTCGGTGGTGATTAGCTCTCGCCTTCGTGAGCTGGATCGTTCTATTGAAGAGGCGGCGATGGATCTCGGGGCGACGCCGCTGAAAGTGTTCTTCGTGATCACCGTGCCGATGATTTCGCCTGCGATTATCTCCGGCTGGCTGCTGGCGTTCACGCTTTCTCTGGATGACCTGGTTATTGCCAGCTTTGTGTCCGGGCCGGGTGCGACCACGCTACCGATGCTGGTGTTCTCCAGCGTGCGTATGGGCGTTAACCCGGAAATTAACGCCCTGGCGTCGATTATTCTCGGCGTAGTAGGGGTTATCGGCTTGATTGCATGGTGGTTTATGGCGCGAGCAGAAAAGCAGCGCCTGCGTGATATCCAGAGTGCAAGACGTAGTTAAAACGCCTAAAATCTGCAATGATGTGCCTCCGGTGCCGCGCTTGTCGCGGCACCGTGACGTAAGGAACGCGAGGTTGTAGAAATTATCAGGAAACAGCGGTCATCTCATGCAAAATTAAACGTCCCCACGCTGGTCATGGTGGCGGCTATCGGCATCGTCACTACTCGATGCCTGGATTTGCTGCTGCTGCTGAATATGCTTGGGATTAGCGGGGTGATGGATTTTGTGCACCGCAGCGTACAAACCTGGCCCTTGACGCTGGTCTTTCTCGGCAGCCTGGTGATGCTTTTTGTCGAACTGCGCTGCGCGTTCGTGATAATCAAAGGGCGCAACTGGGGGCGCTGGGTGTTTCTGCTTACCCAGATTATTTCCGTTGCTTATTTGTCTCTGGCCTCGCTTGGCTGGGGGTATCCTGAATTATTCAGTATCGCCGGTGGCACAAAACGTGAGATCTTCCGTTCGCTGTTCACCCAGAAGCTGCCCGATATTCTGGTGCTGCTTCTGCTGTTTGTTCCCGCCCGCAGCCAGCTTTTTTTCAGACTTCAGTAAGCGCAGAGTGCTACAATCTGCGCCCTCGTTTTTTCTCAGGGTTTTCCTATGCAATGCGCGCTCTATGATGCTGGCCGCTGTCGTTCCTGTCAGTGGATTGAACAACCGGTTGAAGACCAGCTTTCCGCTAAAATGACCGATCTCCGGCAACTGCTGGACGGGATTGAGGTGGGCGAGTGGTGCAAGCCGGTCAGCGGCCCTGAGCAGGCGTTTCGTAACAAAGCCAAAATGGTGGTCAGCGGCAGCGTGGAAAAACCGCTGCTGGGGATGCTGCACCGCGACGGCACGCCCGAAGATTTAACCGACTGCCCGCTTTATCCCGCCTCGTTTGCGCCTGTTTTTGCGGCGCTGAAGCCGTTTATTGCCCGTGCGGGATTAACGCCTTATAACGTGGTGCGCAGGCGTGGTGAGCTGAAGTATCTGCTGCTGACTGAAAGCCAGGCCGATGGCGGCATGATGCTGCGCTTTGTTCTGCGCTCCGAAAGTAAGCTGGAGCAGCTGAAAGCGGCGCTGCCGTGGCTCCAGCAGCAGCTTCCGCAGCTCAAGGTGATTTCGGCCAATATTCAGCCGGTGCATATGGCCATTATGGAAGGCGAGCAGGAAATCCCGCTGACCGAACAGCGAGCGTTAGAGGAAGTCTTCAACGGTGTGCCGCTGTTTATTCGCCCGCAAAGCTTCTTCCAGACCAATCCGCAGGTCGCTTCTCAACTATATGCCACCTCCCGTGACTGGGTGCGAGAGCTGCCGGTCAACCATATGTGGGATTTGTTCTGCGGTGTCGGCGGTTTTGGGCTGCATTGCGCCACGCCGGAGATGAAGCTAACCGGGATAGAAATCGCCCCGGAAGCGATTGCCAGCGCGAAGCAGTCGGCTGAAAAGCTGGGTCTGCATAATATTCATTTTCAGGCGCTGGATTCCACGCAGTTTGCCGTCGCCCAGCAGGATATCCCGCAGCTGGTGCTGGTGAACCCGCCGCGTCGAGGCATTGGCAAAGCGCTTTGTGATTATCTGACGCAGATGGCACCGGGGTATATCGTCTATTCGAGCTGCAACGTGCAGACCATGGCGAAGGATATTAAGATGCTGCCGGGTTACCGCGTGGTGCGTACCCAGCTGTTTGATATGTTCCCGCATACTTCGCACTACGAGGTGTTGACGCTACTGGAGTATTGTCCCTAACCTTGGCATTCGTGCCAGCGGTCTCTGCAGGCTCGGCTAAGGTTCCGTTCACTTTCAGCCCTGTTTCATGTGTCATCACCGAACCGGTGAACGACTCGGGGAAGTCACCGTCACTTCCCCGAGACCCCGGACTCCCGGCCAAATAAATCGACCGCTAAAGCGGCAGACCTCCGTTTTATCTCCCAGTCCTGGGTCGGCTGAGATGCGTTCCCGACGTCCGGACCCTGGCCAGTCGGAGAGAAAACGGAGGCGATTTAAGCCGGAACCGTGCCTCGCTTTTTGTTCCCAGCCACGCTGAACATCACTGTCGCTTCAAGACTTACAGCCACGCCCTTGTCCCCGGCTCTCATCGCCCCCGGTTATGACCCAACTCAGGCGGGGTTGAGCTGTCGGGAACAGCGAAAGAGAGCGATCGTCGGGAACGAATCGCGAACGACCCCGAATGTTTGGGTGATAGCCGGTGGGTTTACCGCTTCAGCGGCGATGAGCTTGCCGGGCGCCGGGGGTCGTCAGGGGGCATGGCGTAATGCCACCTGACACGTTCACCGGTTCAGTAGCTACATGTAAAGAGGGACTTGAAGTGAACGGAACATGCCCCTCTGTATGTCTGGGAATTCATAACCCAGGTTACTTCGCCTCAGCCAGCGCCTTAGCCTGCTCCTCTTCTTCCTTCTGCTGAAGCTCGGTTTCCAGCATCTTCTTCTCGTACACCTTAAAGAACGGGTAATAGATAGCCAGCGAGATAAAGAAGCAGATAAACACCAGCCCGCAGGCAATCAGGTTCCAGTTAGTGGTGATCAGCGCCCCCAGCGGGGCCGGAAGGGTAAACGGCGGCTTCACCATCATCCGCGGGATCAGCCCGCTAATTGTGAACAGATACACCACCACGGTATTCACCATCGGCGCCAGAATAAACGGGATCGCGAGGATCGGATTCATCACGATCGGCGCGCCGAAAATCATTGGCTCATTGATGTTGAACAGCCCAGGAATAAGCGACAGCTTGCCCAGCTGCTTCAGGTAGATAACGCGAGAGCGAATAAACAGCACCACCAGCGCAAGCGTTGAGCCGGTGCCGCCCATCTGGGCGTACCACTGGAAGAACTGCTCTGTGAAAATATTCGGCAGCTCATAGGCGCTCACGCCGGACTGGAACAGCTCCATATTCTGCACGATCGCCTGATCCCACAGCGGGCGGATCAGCGGCCCCATCACCGCGTGGCCGTGGATCCCGAGTACCCAGAACACATCAATAAACAGCTGAGTAACGATCCCACCAAACAGGTTGGTGCCGGTCATAAAGCCCTTCAGCGGCATAATGATGTAGCTGATGATGGCGTTAATATCGATGTTCAGGAAGTGGCGTGGGATCCAGAAAATCAGCACCACAGCAAGCGTCGGGAACAGCGCTGAAAATGAGCTGGCGACCACCGGCGGCACGCCCGCAGGCATTTTGATTTCGATGTTGCGGACTTTAATAAAGCGATAAATCTCAATGGCAATCAGCGAGGAGATAATCGCGCCAAATAGCCCCTGAGAACTGAGCGAGGTGATAGGAATATAGCGCCCCGCCACCGCTTCACCCGCCACGGTCACGCCCTGCTTGATATTTACCGGCACAATCATCAGCAACGTCGCCAGCATCGCCAGCAGGCCGCTGGTAATGTCGTTGAGCTTGTAGCTTTTGCCCAGGAACGAGCCGATGGTAAACGCGGCGTACAGCGACATCAGCCCGACGGTAAAGCGGAACGGCACGTCCAGCATATCGCGCCAGGGCGCAATAAAGTCCATGTAGCCCTTAATCGGGATATTCAGCAGGATCACGAAGAAAGAGCCGACGATGGTCAGCGGTAAAATAGAGATAAGCCCGTTGCGTATCGCCTGCATATGGCGCTGGTTGCCGATAGCGTTCGCCACCGGCATCAGCTTGTCGGCTAACTTATCAAAGGTCGACATGGTCAGCCTCCTCAAACCCGTTGCTCTCGATCACGCCACGGAACCAGCGTCCGGACTTTTTCAGCGAACGCTGCTGCGTCGCTAAATCGAGCCGGTAGAAGCCGTAGCGGTTTTTATAGGCGTTCTGCCACGACCAGCAGTCGATAAAGGTCCACATCTGGTAGCCCAGGCACTGGCTGCCTTCCGCCATCGCTTTATGCAGCCAGGTTAAATGCTCCCGAAGAAACTCGATGCGGTAATCGTCCTGCACCTCGCCGTCCACCATGAACTGCTCTTCGTCCATGATGCCAATGCCGTTCTCGGAGACAAACCACGGCAGGTTGCCGTATCGCTCTTTCACCAGCATGGCGATGTCGTACAGCGCAGGCGGGTAAATCTCAATGCCGCGCGAGGTATTCATGCGCCGTCCCGGCATCACGTACTCTTCAAAAAAACGCTCCGGTACAAACCCGTGTGGCTCTTCAAGCAGCGTTTCACGCGCCTTAACCCGACGCGGGCGATAGTAATTGATGCCCAGCAAATCAACGCGGGTCGCGGCAATCAGCTCGCAGTCACCCGGCAGTACCTTCGGCAGCACATCGTATTCTTTCAGCAGCGCCACCAGCTCGTCGGGATAGCGCCCAAGCAGCATCGGCTCGTTAATGCTGCGCGTGTAGAACAGGTCAGCCATTTCCGCAGCCCGCAGATCTTCCGGGCTGTCGCTGCGCGGATAAACGGGGATGACGTCCATGATGATGCCAATCTGCCCCTCAAGATTCATCTCTCGCCAGGCGGCCACCGCTTTACAGTGGGCAATAACAATGTGGTGCAGCACCTGGGCCGCACGGCGAAAATCCGTCACGTAAGGATAATGGCGTGGATGTAAATAACCCGCCTCGGCGGGGATAAGCGGCTCGTTGAAGGTAAACCAGTAGCGCACGCGGTCGCCAAACAGCCGGTAGCAAATCCCCGCATAGCGGGCGAAAGCGTCCACCACCTCACGGTTCTCAAATCCGCCCTTTGCCTGCAGCGCCATCGGCATATCAAAATGGTAGAGATTGATAAAAGGCTCGATCCCCTGGCGAATCAGCTCATCAATAATGTCGCTGTAAAACTGCACGGCCTGAGGATTAACTTCCCCGTCGCCGTCAGGGATCAGCCGGGACCAGGAAATCGACGTGCGGAATGAATTCAGGCCAATGTTTTTCGCCAGCTGAATGTCTTCCCGCCAGCGCTGGTAAAACGTAGAGGTATCATCAGCGGTAACGCCGTTGTAAAAACGGCTATTAAACTCGTGCGAGGCGTAATCCCAGATATTCTCGCCCTTGCCATCGCCCTCAACTTGTCCCTCAGACTGCGTGGCGCTGGTCGCCGTGCCCCACCAGAATTTGTCGGGAAAACGGTATTTCATACGGACCCCTGGTCAGCAGTTTTCAGCAGCGACAGCGCGTGATCCAGCACCTTATCACCCTGCATTGAGCCGTAATGCATCATGTCGATGGCCGCTACCGGTACGCCGTGTGGCGCCGCCGCCGCGCTCAGGTTTTGCAGCTGGAATTTCACCTGCGGCCCGAGCAGGATGACGTCGGCCTCATCGATTATCTGGTCGAAATCAGACACCGGCACGGCGGTAATTTCCACCGCCACATCACGGCTGTGCGCGGACTGCTTCATTCTTTCCACTAACATGCTGGTCGACATTCCCGCAGCACAGCATAAGAAGATTTTTTTCATCGCTTTTCCCTCAGAGAATCAATGCAGTGTCCGCGGTATGCGGCCAAATATATTCTGGGTAGCGGTGAAAAAAGCCACAAGTGAGGGGCGGCACAGATTTGCTTTTAGCGGCTGGTACTTTTGGCGAACGAAATGAAAAACCGTATAAAACTCATTAATAAACAGACAAATAAGAGTGTTACTTTTCTGACGATGTTCGCCTTCGCGTGTTGTTTTATTGACAGGAATGGTGCAGCGGTCACAGCCAGAAGCTTATTTGAATGGGGGACTTTCGATATGTTTAAAAAAAGGGGAAATGTGTACACATTGCAGAAACGTGTCGATGCTATCGACATGTTTCGATGATATGTTTAAAAAAAGCAAAAAGTGTACACGTCACCTTGATATGTCGATACGGCGTAGTCGCTATTACTTATCTTCAGTCTTTTTCTCTTGCTGGCGGCGCTGTACCTCCGTTTTGATGGCTGCGGTAATAAACTGCCCGGTGCTTTCACCTTCTTGTTTCCACTCTTCCATGCTTTCAACCACTTCGTGAGGCACCCGAGCCGCAAGAGTCTGAGATTTTGCATTTATCGATTTGGTGGCCATTACCAGCATTCCCTGTAAAAACTGTTCGACAGTATGGACAAAAAAGCTCCATGACAATTTGCTATACAGCGTTTTCGTTGAATTTTTTGAGAGAACTTTGTCAGTCCGTCATTTTTCCGTTCACCAGAAGATCTGTTTTCCCTGCACGTTCAGAGCACGGTGAACGTGCCAGGGAGAAAGCGCCATCTCCCTGGCAACCCTGGCGCCCGGCGAGCTCATCGCCGCTGAAGCGGTAAACCCACCGGCTATCACCCAAACAGTCGGGGTCGTTCGCGATTCGTTCCCGACGATCGCTCTCTTTCGCTGCTCCCGGCAGCTCAACCCCGCCTGAGTTGGGTCATCACCGGGGGCGATGAGAGCCGGGAACAAGGGCGTCGCTGTAGGGCTTACAGCAACGTTAACGTTTCGAGTAGCTGCGGGTTTAAAGCCAGGCTCGGTTCCGGCTTAAATCGCCTCCGTTTTCTCTCCGACTGGCCAGGGTCCGGACGTCGGGAACGGCCGGAGGCTGAGAGCGTCGGGAACGCATCTCAGCCGACCCAGGACTGGGAGATAAAACGGAGGTCTGCCGCTT